>JAFWCM010000300.1 GCA_017536885.1 Solobacterium sp. | reverse complement strand
CTGGGTTGCCGCAAACGGAGCGTCGGTTCCCCACATCATCCGGTCGGCACCGATGATCTCTCTGGCTTCCGCCAGGATTTCAACGGTCTCGGGATACGGATATTTATCCGGTCCCATGATCTTGGGCATCGTTGCGATATCGAACCAGATGTTGGCCTGTTTGAGCTTCATGAGCTCAGCTTTCCATTCCTGTTTCTTTTCCCGCATCGGTGCGAGAAGATGACAGATGACAACCTTGAGATCGGGGCATCTGTCCGCAATGAGCATCAGCGCTGCGGTCTGAAGGAGGAAAGCTCCTCCATCACTGGAGAGGTTGCCTCCTTTATACAGGTTTCTTCTTGTGCTATCACATCTCCTTTCTTTCGATGAATCTTAACTTAACTGAATGACATTGCAGTTAGTGGAAAAAATGTATGCTTACGGGATTGAAGAAGTTGACCCCAACTACGTAATCCTTGAACCGTATCTTCTTAACGAGAAAAAACGCAATGAGGCTTTTCAAAAGACACGCACTCTTCTGAACAGACCGGCGAAATCTCGCAGGAAGAAATAACAACATGAAGAAATGGCTGCCGGCAAATACCCGGAAAACACAAAACGGAATTTAGTCTTTCACTTCGTAAAAGTACTTGATTTCGTTCCTTTCATCATGCCTTTTTTGCCCTCCGATTCGACTAGATTAAAATCTGAAACACAAATTTCCGTTAAGAAAAAGTCAGAGCAGTGTGTTCTGGCTTCTCTTTCTGTAAGACTAATTTCCGGTTTTTAACTATCGGACGCTAACTGGAACCTGCTTTTACATTTCAGCTTCAAAAGAAAACAAGAACTAGCGGCGATTGCATTTCAGGCGTCGAGTGCTTTTCGTATCACCTGCAGATGTGGTGTCATAACAGGGTTTATGTATTATTATCAGTTAGTGGAAAAACACATGAGCATGACAAAAATACGGAAATATCACAGCGTTTGTGATGCACATGGAAGCTGTTATGGCGCGTATCGCGAATGTGTGTTTCTGGATTGTTTCAGGAACTCAACTTGCAGGGGAAATGAACCTGAATTGGCATCGACTGGAAATGCAACAACACTGAAATGAGAGGTATTGTAGTTATGAACAAAAAGTATCCAGCATATGTTTTGTTGATATTGAATTTGATCCTTCAGATTGCAAGCTGTTTCTGGTACCGCGAACTGCCTGGATTTGTATGGGTGCTGACAAGTGCCATCGTGATTCTGATTCCGCTGCTATTCGGCTTGCGGATGGGGCTGCTGGGCCTTCTGCCGGTTGCTGCTTCTGAACTTGTGTGGTTTCACAAACTGGACAACGTTGGTCCGCTTCTCAATCTGGTGGCCTTTGCCATGGCTGTCATCCTTATGGCGGTGGCACATCAAAGGCTTGCGAAGCTGCAACGAAGAAACAGAGCGGTTTTGAGCGGTGTCTTGTTTATTACAGTCTTCGCGGGGAGGGAACTGCTGTACCAGGGCTTGCGGGTGCTGGTTCTGCAGAAATCAGTAAATTGGGACACTTTTTTCGCTCAGGTCTTTTCACCGGTGATTCTGGCTGTTCTGATAATGCTTGTGGTTTCCGTTGATCGACTAGACAGAGAATCGTAGAAGAAAAAAAGCAGCCGCTATTTGGCCGCGAGGAAAAAAATCGGAAAATGGCTTATTAGCTTAAACCATTTTCCGAAGCTTTTTTTTATCAAATCCGATTTTATGCCTTCTTTTTTCCTGTTTAACATGTGTTTACAATACTAAATTGAATTCCTGAATGGTGATCTCAAGACAGCTGTATGCCTGCTCAATCACCTTCATCATGAAAGAAACAAATGTACTATATTCCATCGGTTTCTGCCCGTAATAGCAGCCGGAAGCCTGTCTGATCCGCTGATGCATGCGGCGGCGGTTCTGACTGTACAGCACGCCGTCAAGCGGAAGATACAGCGCGCAGTCATAGCCGTTTTTCTGCATCAGAAACTGGGTCAGAAGAATGCTAAGGCGGCCGTTGCCGTTTGTCATCGGATGAATACAGATAAAATCAAGCAGGAAGTGAAGAATGTCGCTGATATGATCCGGATTCTTTTCATTCAGAAAGGAATACTGCGTACAGAGCGCTGCGACGGCAGACGGGGTATCTTCCGGGGAAACTGGAATATAAAAATCACTGTTGTAACTGTTTTCCACAATGATCCTGCGGGTCTTGAACCCGGCAGAAATCCGGGTTCCTTCCTTGAGAACCTGATCTGCCGCAAGGATCAGCGGAACAGTGAGTTTATCTTCTTTGTGCCGCATCAGAAAGCGAAGTGCTTCTGTTTCATGAAGAGCTTCGCCGGGATGGCAGACTGGAAATAAAGCAGTGAGATGGTGAAATTCGTGCATGGATTCCATCAGGTGCGGAAATAATGCAAGATCTTTTTCCAGAAGTGATTCCATAATGCGTTTCCTTTCCTGATCAGCAGGCAAGAGAAAAGGGATGATTTCATCATCCCCGCTTACTCAGCTGCATATTATCTGCGAGTAGGTGCTTCGAAAACATAATCCGGTGCATCCGGCGGTTCCATCGAGCGATCTTCCGGTTCATAATCTTCGTCGTCATCATCATCATCGGATCCGCCGCTGACTGCGGAAAGTTTATCTTCCGCAAGATTTTTTATGCCATGAAGTTTATTGTAAATGCGTTCTGAGATTTCCTGCGAAGCTGCAAATCCTTTTTCTTTGAGGAAAGAAACGATTGCGTCAGCAGAGTTCAGCTGTTCAAGTTCTTTCATCAGAGCAGGAGTCAGATCGTGCAAGTTAAGTTCTTTCATGTCATTTTCCTTTCGCATGTTTATTATAACAGACATAATGCTCTATATGATCAAACTTATGCGTGTGGTTATCGCATCCTGAATTGGATCAGTATGAAACCAAACGACAAATGACTGCCCGCAAAACAAACAGCACATAAAAACCCGCCGTGCTCAATGAACGATTCCTGGACGCTTTAAAATCGCATAGGGTTAGGGATGGGATTAAAATCCTGTAGCTTAACTTTTTTCACACTTATGTGGATAAAGAAGTGGCAACAGTTGTTACAGACAATCGCCACTGGTGCTATGATGAGTACGCTGGCTGAAATGAATCAGGATTATGGAGGAATGCATGGAACAAAACCTTTTTTTCCGAATTGCGTCCGTTATATGTGACAACCAAACAAAACCCTAATGAAATTATGACGCTTTTTCAGCAGGCCGCTGCCGGCCGGCACACAGTTACTGAATGCCGAAGCGCCGTATAACGAACGGTGCGTATGGCGGGCGGAAGGACGGAAAGAAAAAGGAGGAAACCGGTTTGTTTCCTCCTGCTCGATTTACCAGACGAAGATTCTGTTTTCTTTCG
>JAFWCM010000299.1 GCA_017536885.1 Solobacterium sp. | reverse complement strand
GCCTTGGTGCCGAGCTTGTTGTATTCCTCATATTCGAGGTTTCCCTTATCCATGGAGAAATACGGCACCGAATGGAAGAGAATATCTCCGACAATATCCGTGACATACTGTCCCGCAACCCCGCCGAACAGCGATCTCCAGGTCCCCCGGTTGAAGGTGTTGAAGGAGCCGATCGGGGTAGCGGTTCCGGTCGAGCAGACCATCGCCCTGGCGGGCAGGGAGTACACCTCATCCTCATCCATCATATAAACCGTCACATTGTTCTCAACGCGGTTGATCCGGATCAGATACGGGTTTTTCCCTTCGACGGATTTACCGGTCGCTAAGACATAGGAAGCTTCACTCTCATTGCCGGAGCTGTCTTTCGCCCCGATCACGATCGTATGTTCGCCGGGTTTGGTGAGATCTTCCTGATCCTTGCGGTATACCGCACCGCTTATTGCGGTGAGATCCCCGTCTACGGTATCGGCGGCGCTGATCACATGGGACAGAGGATCAAACTCCCCTCCGGAAAGAATGAACGCTCTGGTTTCATCGATCTCGAGTTTGGGAGCGGTGGTATCCTGAACCGTCGCATTGCAGGTATATTCACTGTCTTTGGGGCGGCCGAGAAGATCTTTTCCGTGCACGATGACCTTCAGCGGATACGTTCCCGGATGATCAATGTCCACATTCCCTTCCACCGTGAATTCGGAAGGACTCTGAAAGATACCGGAATAGTCCGGAAGAGGTTCCTTTGCCTCAAACACGAGTTTATCCTGAGCGAACTCCAGTGACAGACTCTCCTTTGATCTCTTATCAAGAACCCGGTATATCACATATCCCGCACAGATCAGAACTGCTCCGGAGAGACAGAGAATACCTAATTTTGCGGATTTTTTGAGTTTACGTTTCATCGAATAAAATTTGTTCCGATCTTTGTCTCATAGACAGGATCAGAGATGCCGGCCTTTCTTCCGGCGCTGATGCACTTGAGCAGCCATGCCATATTCTGAGCCAGTGTCCGCATGGTCTGCAGACCTTCAAGATCCTGAAGTGCTTCCTCCCTCGTATTGCCGTGAATCTGATTCCAGTACTGCGAGGTGATAATCGGCATATTGTTCATGGAGAAATACTTGTTCAGCCGGTCAAAGCTCGCGGTCGCTCCCCCTCTTCGGCAGGAAACCACCGCAGCGGCCGGCTTTTTATACCAGCGGTGTGCGCTGCTGTAAAACAGACGGTCGAGAAATGCCGTGATCTCAGAACAGGGACCGCCGTAATAGACCGGTGCACCGACGATCAGACCGTCGATGCTTTCTGCTCTGCCGTTGATCTCGTTGACCTCATCGTCAAAAACGCATTTTCCCTGCTTACGGCATTTTCCGCAGGCAATGCATCCCTGAACGGCCTTGTTTCCAAGCCACAGCAGTTCGGTTTCCACCCCTTCCGAATTCAGCGTCTTCATGCATTCTTCCAGTGCGGTATAGGTACATCCTCTCTGATGCGGGCTTCCGTTTACGAGCAGTACTTTCATAGTATATATTCTCCTACCCCGAAAAATCAGTTTCTTTCTCCCCATTTTACCAAAAGCGACATCTTTCCGTTCACTTTCAGATTCATTTCGGTTTATGATTTTGCCATGAAAAAGTATTCAGATCATATTTTTTACATGGAAGGCAATCCGGTGACGGACCAGCCGTTTGTATATTACATCAGAGGAAGCAGATATTCCCTTCTTGCGGATGCGGGGAATTCTCCCGAAAACTATCAGAAGCTGCTCAGGGAACTCAGAGAGCTCTCTCTTCCCAAACCCGATTTCATCGCCCTCACCCACTGGCACTGGGATCACACCTTCGCATTGAACACGGTGTCCTGCCCGGTGATTGCAAGTGATCTGACCAACGCAAAGCTCAAAGAGGTAATGCTCTGGAGCTGGGATGAGGAATCCATGCGGAAACGGTTAACCACCGGGGAGGATATTCAATTCTGCTATGACTGCATTCACGCCCAGTATGAAGATCCGACGGAAATCCGGGTCAGATGCGCGGATATCACTTTCAGTGAAACCATGACCATCGATCTCGGAGAGATCACCTGCATACTCGAGCATCGCGACAGTCCCCACAGCCGCGATTCCGTATTGATCCACATTCCCGAAGAAGAGGTTCTGATCGGCGGTGATGCCCATTACGGAGACTATTACTGCAATGAGGGATTCTACGATCAGAAGCGTCTGGATTCCTTCCTCGCCTATCTGAAGGAAAAGCCGTTCCGGACATATCTCAAGGGGCATGACAGTCCCTCCCTCACAAAAGAAGAACTGTTCCGCGAGCTCTCTCTTGCGGAAGTAAGATAAGCCGGCACAGACAGCACAGAGTGCGCTTATGCACCACAACTTTGGAAAAAGCACAGAAAGGCACTGCGAGTAAGATGAACGAAATGTCATTGGACGAAATGCAGAGACAACTCAGAAAGTACCGGAAATCCCTTTCCATCGGCGGCGAAGCGATCCTCGCCTTCGGTGTATGGAGTCTGATGAAGTACTTTCTCGAGGTTTTCATGTCACCGCAGTTCACTGCGTTTGAGTCAGTCATCAAATCTTTCGAAACAACCTCATCGAAGACCGGTATGATCACGGCATTTACTGTAATCGCTCTGATTTTCGCCGTTGTAATACTTTTTTTCATGTCATCATCGGCATCGGTGCATATCGGGAGGGACATGGGAAGAAAGGCGGCGTCGGTTATCTTGCCTTCGCGGTTATCTTTCTTCTGCTATGCATTTCTTCCCTGATCTATGACCTTACCGGCGGGGGCTTCGACTCAACAGAGCTGATGATCGCCGAGGCATTGATTGATCTTACCCTGGTGTGCATCTGCATTGATATCATTTACTCTGCCATTCGGGCAAGAACGCTTCTGAAACAGATCAGAAATGCGGAGGCCAAAGTATGAACGCGGATTTTCATTATTACGCAACCTTCTGCGCCGCCGCATTTGCGGGATATTCCTATGAGGAATGCCTTAAGATTTGTCTGAGTGCACAGTTTGTGGATCTCTGTACCAGAACATTTATCAGCCGCGTAAAAGGACCGGGCAACGCTGCGACAAGCCAGCTTCAGTCCGAGATGGCAGATGCGAGAACCGATATCTTCGGTCTTCAGGACATCACGAGAATCTGGGCATCTTTTCATTTTCTTCCCCGGGATCTTTACTCAGAGGTCGGAAGAGGGACAGCGCAGTACAAAGAAAAATATCACCTGATCTGCGGTCCCAACGGCGGCCTTCTGACCGATACCGTAACGCTTGCCAAAGACAAAGGCACAGAGGCAGCCGGGCTGGCCATGCATGTCCTGGCAGATACCT
>JAFWCM010000041.1 GCA_017536885.1 Solobacterium sp. | reverse complement strand
CCGGAATCAGTAGTTCTTTGTTTTCTTTTGCGAAGTATTGCCTGCAGAGCTTTGGTTTGATTCGAAAAGCTTATATTTTCCTGTGACATTATCGTTTCCTCTCGCTGTTTTTCTTTATTCTGATCATACCACCAATTGCCCCTTCAGATTCCTTTCCCGCGCGTTCCCGCACCCAAATTTTCTGCCGTGTCCGCTGCTCTTTAAAAGAACTCTGCCGGGCCGTTCTTTCTGTTGAACTTCTTTTCCCGGAAGGCACCGATTCTTATCCCGGAAGGAGAATACCGTCACTCAATCCGATGCCAGATGCGGAAGTTTGCACCAAATTTGGTGCCAAACGAGGAAAAGCGGCACTGAATTCGGTGCCAGACCGTATACTTTACTCAAAGTAAGAGGAAAATGAAATGAAGACAATAATCCTGTGCACTGTTTCATCCACAGACTTCAATGACTCAGCCGTTGACAGTCTTGTTCATTTCGCACTGAAATCACACCTGAACGACATTAAGCCTTTATATGCGGTATATAAGCCGGAAGAGGAATGTATGGCGATTAAGACAGAAAATGCCGTTATAGACATTATTAAAATTGACAAAAAGGATCCTCGCCGGAAAGACTGTTCCGTCCGATCTCTCTGTGTTCGTTCGCTTCTTTCGGAATTGGAGGCAGGAGACAATCTGATGGTAAATGAGCTGTCTGACCTTGGTGATAAGGACAGTGAAGCAGAAGAGCTTTATTTTGCATTTCACAGAAAAGGAATATGCCAGTTTTTCTATGATTCAAGTTTTCTGGACACCGAGGTTCTGGAACTGCCGAGAGAACCATCTGTGGATCAGAAGGGTATGATCAGAAGGATCATCAGGAATTATTACAGTAATAGAGAAAAAAACGCACCAAAAATAAGAGTACCCTGTTCAATAGCATGAATTAAGATTCCAGGTAAGACTTTATGTAATTCCGGTGCCAAACACCGGCAGGGCGGATGCCGGATTTCAGGTGATATGCATGGCATAAACGGCAGTGTGCCGTATATCAGATGCAAGGGAATTGATCCCGCTGCTGGAAAAACCCGGCAGATCATGATAGGTTAAAAAAAGAAAGAAGGAGAAAGAATATGGCAAACAAAATAATGGAACAGCTGAAAGGCATGAGCAAAGAGGAAAGAATCCCGTTCTTCAAGGCTCACAAATCCGAGCTTGCAGAAACCGTCCTGCACTCTGTCAACGGCGGTACGGGAAACGATGCGGAACTCATTGCAAATCCGAATTCCGAAGAATGCCCTTTTGAAGGAAACTGGATTTCTTCTGACGGATATGTCTGCAACGGAGAAGTTGTCTGCTGAGTCATCTGCCGCAGTTTCTCACCTCATCGGAAGATGAGGTTTTTTGTTTTCCCGCGTTGTTTCGCCCACTTCGCCGAATTACAATGGAACATATCACAGGCAGGAAATAATCATGATCCAGAACACAAAAGACAAAGAGATAATACAGCAGGCCGCGGTTGCTCTGTTGGAGGAAATGAAGCTGTCGGAAACTGTATTTCCCACAAAAAAATACAGTCTGAGCCCCTCCGCAGAGCGAAATCTGCGTGAAGTGATCGTCAATCGTCTGGCTCGGACGCTGGAACAATCGCTTCTGATCTTCTTCCTGGAATATCTCAACGATCACGATGTTCTAGATCTCTATCTGGAAGATCCGGACAATGAGCGTCTTGATTCATGCCGCACAGAGTTTCTCGCCAGGATCACGGCCGACGGGTTTTCTTTTCTGAAGGCAAAAGTCCCACATCTTTACACGCGCCTTTTTGATACCGCAAGTCAGGCGGTCTTTGTCCTTCGGGAAATGCTGGAGCGCATCGATGCCTGTTATGAAGAGATCAGAGACCGGCTTCTTGGCGGCAAAGCGTTTCAGTGCCTGACCGGCATCTCGGAAACCGGCGATCTTCACAACCGCAGCCATGCGGCGACGGTACTCACGGGCGATACCGGCATGTTTGTTTACAAGCCTCACAACATCCGCATCGACCAGCTGGCACATTCCCTGTTTGAAACGATGTTTTCCGATGTGCTGTATTCTCCCGCGATCGTTGAAAGAGACAACTTCGGATTCACCGAATTCATCGCCAACGAGCCCTGCACAACCGACGGGGATGCGCGGCGTTATTTCCATAACCTGGGCGGATTAGCGGCGGCGGTTCAGATGCTCGGCAGCTCTGATCTCCACCACAACAATGTTCTGGCCCGCGATGGCTGTCCGGTCATCATCGACAATGAACTTCTGATCACTCCGGGAAGAATCGCGGAAGAGCCGGGGCTGCGAAGAGAACTTGTCTATTCCCTTCTTTACAGTTCCCTGATGCCCTGCCGGAAAGGAGACACCGAGCTCAGCGTTCTTTTCGCAAAAGATGAAGCCAACAGATCCTGCCCGATCATCAACGGGGTCAGGAAAAATGTCTCCGACTACCCTGAGGAGTTCCTTGCCGGATTCCGTACAATTTACCTTCGCTGCCTGGAACACCGCGAAGAGATCAAAACCATTCTCCGCACCTGGAAAAACTGCCCGGTGCGCCATCTGTACCGCAGCACCAGGGATTACATGGATTTGCTGGAAAAAACGCTGGAACCGGGATGGATCGAAGAACCGAAGGTAAAGGAAGAGCTGTTCAGAGAACTCTCCGTTGCGATGAAGCGCAGCGGTTCGGGACATGCGGATCTGATCACCGAAGCGGAATGCGGCGCAATTCTTCGGGGAGACATTCCCTATGTCTACACCATGACAGACAGCGCCGATCTGTATGCGGAGGGAAGAAACGTCTTCCCCGGCTTCTTCTCCGGCAGCCCGCTGGACAGTGTTCTCTCGCGCATCGACTATCTGAGCGAAGCGGATCTGGCCTTTGAAACAGAGCTGCTGAAGATGGCGATGACAAGAGTCATCACCAGAAGGCAGCGGCCTGCCGAAGAGGAACCGCCGGTCACAGGCACAAGGCATCTTTCCGAAGCGGAGCTGATCGAAGAAGCGGAGAATCTGTTTCGGAAAATCAGAGACGATATGGTTGAAACCCCGGAAGGAAAACCCCTGTGGTTCGGACCGGATTATTTCATGGAAACGGGCATGCAGGTGCTTCCGTCCGGATTCATTGACGGAATCACCGGGCTTGCCGTCTTCTTTGCGGCAATCGCAAAACTCAGCCGGAATCCCTCCGTTCAAAAGAATGCCAGAATCCTGCTCGAAAGAATCATGGACCGGGTCGAAACCGGTGTGGTTTATCTGGACCAGTTTACAGTGCTGTATCCCAATGCGGAAAATCTGTCTGTGACCAATGGGCTCGCCGGCAAGATGCTGGCATGCCGGCTGATCGCAGACTATACCGGGGATCAAAGGTACAGAAGCCTGCTTCAGAAAATTCTCGACAATGCAAAGAAAGCAGATCTCCGGTATGAAAAGCCGGATATCATGAACGGCTTTGCGGGAATGTTAAAAGTGCTTTGCCGGTATGATGATCTTTTTGCGTTAGAAGGAGCCGGGGAATTTGCGGAACGGCTCGCGCTTCAGCTTCTCGGAAAAGCGACGATTCCCTACCGCGGAAAACGGCTCTGGCGCACGCTGTCTCCTTCCTGGCCGATTTCGGGATCGGGACACGGGCAGTCCGGCATCGCCGCTGCCCTGTATCTTGCCTCCGACCGGCTGAATCGCTCCGACCTCAAAGAGGCCGCCGGAGCGGGATTTGAATTCGAAACCGATATCTATTCAGAGACGCTGTGCGCCTGGCCGGACCGAAGACGGCGGGAACGCACGGAGGATTATATGAGCGGCTGGTGTTCCGGGGCAGCGGGAATCGGGCTCGATGCCCTGCGCATTCCCTATGAAGGCCATGAGCTCAACCTTCGGCGGGCAGCGGAAAGCATTCGGAAACAACCGCTGATCTTCAAGGATTTTCTGTGCTGCGGCAACTGCGCCATGATCGATTTCATGATCGAAGCAGGCCGGCTTTACGACCCCAATCTTCTTGATCATGCAAAAGACCGCATGGCCCTCATGAAAAAACGAGCGGATCATAACGGGAATTACAACTATCTCAGCCCCAGTGTCACGCCTCTGTTCTCTGTCAGTCTTTTCTACGGAGCGGCGGGGATCGGCTATGAACTGCTGCGAATGGCTGCCATGGACGAAATCGAAAGCCTCCTGCTGTGACTCCCTTCCGAAAGAAAAGCATTGCGCGCATCTTCTGAGAACAGTAAAACCGAATGCATCCCTGATTCGAAACAGGGGAGGCATTCGGTTTTTCGGATTACTTCGATTCTTCTTTTTTTGCTTTGACCTCTTCGGTGCAGAATTTCCGGATGATCATCGGATACAGGAGAACTCCGAAGAGTGACATGGTAAACCGGACGATGAAGGTTCCGGGATTCGTTCCGAACATTGGCAGAATGATCGCCGGGCCGAAGAGCTTCTTCCAGCCGAACAGCAGGATCACGCCGAGTCCCGCCATCAGCGGAAGCGTTTTGGATCCGACGGGTATTTCATTGTGCCAGTAATGGCGCTCGAGATAACTTGCGAGCAGGAACCCGGCAAAGGCGCCGATTCCGGCAAAGGTATCCTTCCTCATGACTACCGGATCTACCAGCAGTTTTCCGTCCACATAATCCATGGGATAGGGTTTGAGAAGGATGTAGGCAATGCTGAGAATGACGATGGGAATCCCGGCAAAGGTCAGGTAGTCATAGATCTTTGCGTTGTCGCCGATTTTCTTTTCCGCTGTGATTACAGCGAAAATCACGAGGGAGGAGAATGTGATTGCCACTAAGACGTCCTGCGGGGTATGAACTCCGAGATAATTGCGGGAGAACCCGGTCAGCGCGATCAGGAAGATACAGAGAATCGAAAGCCATCTCCTCCTTTTATACTCCGATACGGCAGCGGTGCCGTACAGTGCGGTTGCCTCCGTGGTATGACCGCTCGGGAAGGAATACCCCGTCGCCGCGGTTTTGGAATCCCCTGCCGGCACAATCTGATCCGAACGGATCCAGGGGCGGTATACGCACGCCGTCAGTTTGATGAGTCCGTTGAGAAACACGGAAATCCGGAACACACTCAGAAACCGATATCCCAGCTTCCGGTCATAGGACCAGTAGATGATGTACGGAAGATACGGCAGAAGATCTACCGCAAATTTGGAAAGCGAATTAAAGAATTCGTCAAAAGACCCTCCGAGAGCCTGCCGAATCTGCTGAAGAAACAGCAGATACCTTAGATCAATATCCATAGAAAACCTCCTGTTGTAACGAATATCCCCATTACTATAAAGGAAAACCTCTGCCCCGGCAGAAAAATTCTCTGTTCTTTTCCCGAAAAGAAAGAATCGTTCCCTGCGGTTTTTCGGAGAACGATTCTGACCCTGAGCAATTCCCTTTTCTGCCCTCTGTCACTTTCCCTGGTTGGTGGGCACAATCGCCCAGACAAAGGAAATTTGATTCCGGTCGAGCAGATCCTGGATATCCATCATGAGAGAGCGTTCGATAATGGAACGTGAGAGTTCTGTGATCTCGGTCATCACATTGCATTCCTTTGTGCCGGCAAGCTTTTTATCCCAGACCGAGAAGAACGGAGTGCTGATGATTTCCGGATACTTCGCTTTGTAATTCACAAATTCCTCGCGGAACAGTTCCTTGAGATGATCGGTATCCACAGTCCAGTCGACAGTGAATACGAATATGCTGTAATTGTTCTTCAGGGACATATTGATGACATTCGACATATTGCGGTTACTGATCGACTTCTCATCGAGATCCCAGCCGGTGATGATCGTTGTCCGGATGCCGATCTCATGGATCACTCCCTGATAGCCTCCGACATCAACGATATCTCCTACTTTGTAGGTGCCTTCGAAAATGATGAACAGTCCGGCGATGATATCCGTAATCAGGTCACGGGAACTGATACTGATCGCCACGCCGACAAGTCCTGCCGAAGTGACCAGCGTATTGGGATTGAGACCGATGTTGACAAGACAGAAGTACAGAACGGTGATAAAGGCAATATAGTTGCATGCACTGCGCAGAAGCCGGGTCACCGTTTTCCCGCGGGCATCGGTGATCTGAGCGGCCATTCCGAGTGCCGATTTGATAAAGGAAGTCAATACAATACCGGAAAGAATCAGAAGCAGATTCGCGGTCAGAGAGAAGACGTTCACGCCTTTTACCCATTGGCCCGAGACAATTCTCACCAGCAGGGAATCGTTTGAGGAGACGAAGCGGCGGTAGATAAACGCAGCCAGGAACACGAGCGCTCCGATCTGAATCATCCTCCTCACCGCCCGCGCCAGCTTTTTCTCCGGAGTCGTATACATCCATTTGAGCGACGCCAGCTCTACCCTTGATCTGAACCAGGATTGTTTTTCGGGATTGAAATTGTCGATATCATGCTGGATATCTTTGCCCCGGAGTTCCTTTTCCCGCTCCGTAATTACCAGTTTTTCCTGTGCCGGCGAGGCATACACAACTGTCCGTTTTCTTCTTTCCCTGCGAAGAATCAGAAGGGTGAGCAGAGAAGACAGAAGGAACAACCCCACGACAAACAATGTAAAGGGAATTCTGGAAAGATAGACCTGAACTTCGGGATGAATGATGAACACCGTGTTTCCGTCAATGTGATCACTGGACACATAACAGGATTCCCCATTGATAAACAGTCTTCCGAAATAATTATTTGCAAATGCATCTTCCGTAAGTCCGATCTCCGAAGCAGTCAAGTTGAGATCTGCAGAATCCGCACTGTATGTGATTAACCGCGTTTCATCGTTAACCACAATATAGCGGGTGGAATCGGAAATCATCGTATTCTGCAGTATCGAATTCAGGGAACTGGAATTCCGCATTTCATCCAGCAGATCAGGATAACGTCCGATCTCCAGATAACCTAACGGTACACCATCGCTGTCATAAATATTTACCGCAGCACGGGCGCTCATCTCCTGGGTGATTTTCGTTTCCATCGGTTCAATATATACCGCCTGAACTCCCATTTTCAGATCATTCAGGCAATATGCCGGATCAGACGGATCGGTCGGGAAGGAATAGTTACGAATTAAGTTGGTGGAAGTGATCTCCTTTCCGTCAAGGTCGTACAACATGATATACTGCAGGGAAAATGCATATGTCAGTTCACTCAGTTCAGATGGTGTACGGACGTTTTCATGGCGTCCGATAAAATCACCCAGAAGCTGAGCATTCATTATCATGTCATCCTTGTAATAGGAAGAAATCGCCGCTTTACTGTCCTTCTTTTCCTCATATTCATATCTGATATCCTGAATTTCATCGCGGTCTCCCAGAACATTGATTGAAAGAGTGAACAGAGTCTGTCCGTAATACGAAACCAATCCGACAAAAACAATTGCCAATCCAAAAGAGATGATGGATTTCCGCTGATTGTTTCGCCGGTTGTATTCCATGGCTTCCGGATACAGCCAGTGATACTGCCGCAGATAATACAGAAACAGGCCGAGAATGAGCAGAAGCATAAAGAAGGTGAAGATAACCATGAGCGCAATCTTGATATTGGCCTCAATTTCCGCAAGCGGATAGCTGCAGTAATACAAAACATTATCGATCTCACTGATCTCTTTCGTGACCCCATAATATACTTCGTCATCGATCTCAATGCGGAAGAAATCATTTCCTTTATACTCATATTTCCGGCTGTCTTCAATCGCTTCCTCATGTTCCGCCGCTTCCTCTTCGGACATTTCCCCTTTCGCGGAATAATACCTGTTCGTATTTTTATCGAACATGAACGCATAGTTGATATTTGACAGGGAGTTTTCATTTTTCCGCATGACGGAGGCAAGCGCATCCTCCGGAGTGATCACCTGGGATGCCATGGGATTGCTCTCAAGGGTGGAGAACACCAGAAGGTAGTCACCGTTATCCAGCAGTCTCGCGTTGAGAACACCTTTATTCTCCTCTTTTCCCACATACATACCGAGGTCTTCGGCATCAACCAGTTCATGAAGAAATGACGGGCTGATCTTCCCGATGATGTGATAATCATCATCGCTTTTGGCAATCACCTCACAGTTTTCATTCATCACGATGATTGACATTTCCGGATTATATAACTTGCACTGTGCGATGATTTCCGCATAACTCTCATCCGTATTTTTTACACTGTATTCAATAAAGGAAAGAATACTTGTTTTTTTGATATCGGAATGCATGTCGGCGGCATCGGCTGTATATGAGGTGTCCACAATTGCCTTGGCAAGACTGTCCGCATCTTCGACAAGATTGTTGCGGAATCTGACTTCAAGAAAGTGATCCAGTACAGAAATAATCATGATCCCGCAGATCACTGAGAACACCACAACGGAAATGATGACTCTCAAAGCCGATATATAGTGATTCTTTTTTCCGGCTTCTTCTTTCTTTACGGGTTCCGCAGTTCCCGTGCCGGCCGTGATCTCCTTTTCTTTTTCACTCATATTCCTGTTTCCTGTATGGATATTATTATATTGATTTTCATTCGATTATTCGATTGCGAATGCCTGTCATACCCCGGAATCCTCTTCTTTCTCCGCAGCGGTTTTTCCTTCGTCTTCCTCCTCGGTTTCAAATGCATTCCGGTAGATCATCGCCAGCAGCGTAATATCATCAAACTGTTCGGCATCACCCGAATATTCTGCGATATCCTTCCTCACGGCAAGAACCAGCTGCTTCGCAGTCTTCGCACCGCTGTTCTGCACAGACGCAAGAAGCCGCGTTTCTTCAAACCTCTCCTTTTTCTCGTCCATCGCGTCGGTCACGCCGTCGGAATAGACAAGCAGCGCATCTCCCGGTTTCATCTGAATCTCATATTTCTGATAGGAGGTCTCCGGAAGCGCACCCAGCACCAGTCCGTGCACATCATCAAAATACTTATACTTCCCGTTTCTTAACCGGAAGATCGGATTTTCATGGCCGCCGTTGGCAGTCTCCAGAATTCCGGTTTCGGTATCGAGTATGCCGATCCAGACAGTCACAAACATTTCCGCCCGGTTCAGTTCGCAGAGCCGTTTATTGGCTGCCATCAGAACCTCATGAGCTTCCAGTCCCTTTTGGGCATATTCTTCGATCAGCAGCTTGCATACCATCATGAAGAGAGCGGCGGGAACACCTTTGTCCGAAACATCACCGATCACAAACGCGACATGCGTATCGTCGATCATAAAGAAATCGTAAAAGTCTCCGCCCACTTCGCGGGCCGGCTCATTGAGGGCATAGATATCGGTAATATAGCGGTCGGTGTCCTGCGGGAAATGATCCGGCATTACTCCCTTCTGAATTTCCCTGGCAATCGTGAGTTCCGCATCCAGACGTCCCTTATTGCGGTTGATCTTTTCCAGTTCCTTCTGCTGAGCAAGAACGCTCTTCTCCAGATAATAGATGGAGTTGTTCAGATCTTCGAGTTCGTCATTGGTATGAACATCCGGATCTTCCGGCTTACTGATCGAGGATTTCTCATGCTGTTTCGCAAAGCGGTCAGAGGCCTCGGTCAGCTTGCTCAGCGGTACGGTCAGATATTTCTCTGAGAACTCAAGGGAGATCATCGACAGGATCACGAGAATCACAATCGAGATCAGAATGATCAGAAACAGGAATCTGATCTCGCGGTTGACGCTGTCCGTCAGAGTGATATCCGTTCCGATAAACACCATATAGGGATCGGTGTTTTCCAGAGGGTAATAGGACCTGCAGTAAAAGGTCTGGAATACATAGAATATCCAGGGTTTCGCCTTGCGGATATTCGGATAGTTTTCGATCCCCCTCACCTCTTCCAAATACAATCCGATGTCATCATATGCGATCCCCGGCTGGCAGAGCATATATACTCCGCTCTCATCACAGGCAAACAGAAACGAGTCATCCACATCGAGCGTATTTTTCAGAGAATCCATCGCCTCTTCCATCCTGCGATAGGTTTCTTCATAGCCGTGTTCAATCATCCAGGAATGAATCAGTTCCGGATTCTGTGCATCGGATGCCTGATCCGCGATGTCACGATACTCCTTTGAAAAGATCATTTCACAGAGTTTGGAGGCATCTTTGCCGCTGATCAGTTTGGCCGCATCATGAGAGGCCTTTTCACTGGAACTGAAGTATTCGGAGATCATTGACTGCACATGAAAAGAATACGTGATTGAATAGACAATCATCGCAGCGCCGATAACTGAGAGAAGAAGCAGATTCTGAATCCGCCGGCTCAGTGATGTTCTTTTCCGTGGTTCCTCTCTTTTTTCCATTCGCTTCCTCTGATGGACCGCAGCCGTCAATCAAGGTCAGACCGGGAGAGTGCCCGTTAATTCTGAGGCATATACCAGAAGGTGTATTTATGCATATATGCTCCGGCACCTTTCGGCATCTGTGTCAGCGCATTGGCGGCTTCCCTGAACTGCACGGCTTGCGGCTCATGTTCGATACAGGGGAGATCATCCGGATTACCGCTGTATTTACCCGCATAATGAAATTTCTTATACAAGTTGCTTTCCTTACCTGAACACTGCCTCGAAAACAACAAAAAGCACGGTTCAGTGTAATTATTATACTGTATGAATCAGTCCAGGTGTGACCATGGCCCGGCCTGCCGTGCCGTTTTTCGGCAGAGATCCTGCACAGCAAAACAGCCCGGAATGAAGTCTCTGGCATCCCTCTTCTTCCCGAAGAAATGGAATCCGTTCGAT
>JAFWCM010000298.1 GCA_017536885.1 Solobacterium sp. | reverse complement strand
TTGATGATGAAGGGCTTCATGTTTTCCGTAAAGCGGATGATCACGTTGTCTGTGGAGAGAGCCTTGAGGGCATCGAGCATGTAGTTTCCCGAGAAACTGATGTCCATCGGGATGCCGCTATAGCTGACGGCAGTGATATCCTCGTTGAAATCGCCGATTTCCTGGGATTTGCAGGAGATCGTAATGTCATCGGCACTGTTTATCTGCATCCGCATGATCGCCATGTTGTCGGTGCGGATAAAGAGGGAGCGGTCAATCGCGGACTGCAGGGCATAGCGGCTGATCACCATCTCGGCATTGAAGGTCGTAGGAATCAGGCGCTCCGTATCCGGATAGCTTCCGTCGAGCAGGGTTGACTGCATGATCACCGTGCCGGTGCGGAACTGGATCTTCTTATCTGACAGGGCAATGCATACTTCATCCTGATCGGAGAAGATGTTTCTGGCTTCGTTTACGATCTTGGAAGGTACGGTAACCATGAACTCCGGGCCTTCTTTATCTATGACAATTCGCGCAAGGCGGAAGCTGTCGGTGCCGGTGCAGGTGAGCTTGCCATTGGAAAGCGACATGTTGATGCCGGTCAGTACGGGTCTTGTATCCTTGGCAGAAATCGCAAATGCGGTGGAAGAGATGATCTTCTGAATATTATCTGCCTCGAGATTGAACTTCACAGCCGGCTCGGAGAACTCAATTGCGGGATATTCCGAAGCACGGAATCCGTTGATGCGGAATTCTGCTTTCTGACCGGTAAAGTGGGTCAGGGTTCCGTCAATGATCTCAATGTGGATTTCCGAGCTGTCGATCTTCTTGACGATATCGAGTAAATATCTTGCATCGATGACGAGAACTCCGGGTTCACTGACGGAAAGGGAGAGTTCGGGATCGGTCGAGTTGTTCAGGGTAACCTGGATCGAGAGGTTCGCATCACTTGCCGTAATCAGTAAGGTATCTTTGGAAAGCTCCAGTTTGAAGGCGGAAAGTGCGGGAACGGGAGAGTTGGATAAGATTGCCTTTGAGGCAATTGTCAGGGCATTGTAAAGTTTGTTTTTGTTAATTCTGAAATTCATGAGGCAGCTCCTTCACCTTGCGGTGTATGTATTCTTTTTCTGGGTAACTACTATTAGGCCTGTGGATATTGTGGAAAACTCACAGAATCCGCACAGCCATTAGATATTTTATCATTCCGGATTGTGGGATAAAAGAAGAAAGATGGGGATTCACGCCGACAGCAGCTTTTCGATCTCGTTGACCGCCGTCGCAAAGGCATGGTCGTTTCTGATCTGTTTTTCCACCTTGGAACAGGCAGAAATCACGGTCGTATGATCTCTTCCTCCGAATTCATCTCCGATCTTCATATAGGGAAGATCCAGAAGCTTGCGGCAGAGATAGATGGAAATATGACGGGCACTGGAGATATTCTTGGTTCGGGTCTTGCCGGTGATCTGCTGTCTTGTCAGGCCATAGTATTCCGCTACGGTCTTGATGATGCGAGAAGGGGAAAGGCCGGTCTTGTCGGAGACGACTGCCTGATTTTTTAAGGCGCTCACCACCGTCTCAAAGCGGATGATGCCGCGGTCTTTCTGAAACATGATCGCGTAGAACAGCACCCGGTTCCAGGCACCTTCAAGATCTCTGACATTGCCGGAGAAATTGGAAGCGATGTAGGAAAGTCCCTGTTCTTCGACATCTTCGATATCACTGCCGCTGTTTTTGATCTTCATGCGCAGAATCGCAAGGCTTGTTTCAAACTCGGGGGAGTCGATGCCTACCGATAACCCGCTGGAAAAGCGGCTGATCAGTCTTTCCTCAAGCCCTTTGATCTCGCGGGGCTGACGGTCGGAGGCGATGCAGATCTGTTTGCGGTTGTTTACGAGCTCATTGAAGATCGAGAAGAAGATCTCATGGCTCTTTTCCTTGCCGGCAAGAAACTGAATATCATCCACGAGAAGCAGGTCGATGGAACACATATATTGTTTAAAGGCATCGATGCGGTTGTTCTGGATCGCCTTGACGACCTTGTCTACGAATTTGAGAGATTCAATATAGTAGACTTTCTTATCCGGATAGGTCTTCATCACATAGTTTCCGATCGCCATCAGAAGATGCGTCTTGCCCAATCCGCTGTTTCCGTAGATGAAGAGCGGGCAGAAGTATTTGCCCGGATCAAAGGCACAGGCCAGTGCCGCCGCCTGACTTTCGCGGTTGCAGTCACCGACAACGAAATTGTCAAAGGTTCTGTCCGGCTGGATGGGCATCGATTCGAATTCTTCATCCGGCAAAAGCAGAGGGACCTGGGAAGAAGCGCTGCGGAGTTTCTCAAGATCGCTTTCGAGATAGAATTCCACCGGAATCATGTGATCGATGTAGTTGAGATCCATGAAGGCGGCGCTGATCATATCGGCATTCTTGGAGAGAATCTCCTTGGCGATCACATTATTGGTGATCACCATGGCCTTGTTGTCATTGAAATCCTCGAGATAGGCCGGACGGTAGAATGTATCAAGAAGCACTGCTTCTACTTTTCTGTTATTTAAGAGATATTCCAGCGCGGCATTCCAGACCTCCGCCAGAAACTGATCTTTGGTGCGTGTCATAAAACGTTCCCCTGTATTGTTGTATTCAAATTTTAGGGGACTTCAGACAGAAAATCTACAGCAGAATTGTGGGTAAATTATTTATCCACAATTTTTAAAACAGCGTTTTTTAGGCAGAAATCAAGGTTTTCAAAGCTTTTCCACTTTTTTCAACAAAATTCAGTGTGGATAAAATTGTGGATAAAAACAAAAACATGTGTGAAACTCGTGATTTTGGTGAAAACTCATTTACAAAAGCGGAAACAATATGGGTTCTCAACATCAGAAAACCGCATAAATATCATAAAATCCGGGAAACTCTCAGTTTTCCACAATTGTGGAAAACTCTTTTTAAACAGGCGTGAAAAGATAGTGGAAAACTGAAATGTTTTCAGAAATTTTCCACGTTTTCAGAGAACAATTATACACAATGAAAAACCGGGTTTTGCTGTATTAACAGGGTTGGGAACCCAATTTTGGGGTACCAGTCATATTGTGGAAAACTCAGGGGGAGAAGAGCCGTTAACGGCATGGATCGGGAAAGACTTCTCCGGGGGTCAGAGACCGGCACTCACAGACTGTTCCATTTCTGAAATTCATATCTCTATCCGGGAAAAAATCTGCTACATTTAAATCATTAATAGAAGCTGAAGAGCAGCCAAGGAGATTGTATGAGTGTCACACCATTCGGATTCAATGACAAGAATGAGCCGGTATCTCTCTATACCGTAGAAAACGAATTTCTTTCTCTTTCGGTTACCGATTACGGTGCCACCATGGTATCCATTGTGGATAAAGCAACCGATACCGATATTCTTCTCGGATATGATTCCATCGAAGGGTATATCAAAAATGACGGGCATATCGGCGGGTTTATCGGAAGAACGGCCAACCGCATCAAGAACGGCACCTTTGAACTGAACGGAAAACTTCATCAGCTCGAAGTCGGGATCCGCGGAAACAATATCCATGGCGGCTCCATAGGATTTGACCGCGTCATGTATGATACCAGGATCGAAGGTAATTCGATTATCTGCCACCGCGTGAGCAAAGACGGAGAGATGGGCTATCCCGGAGATCTCGATGTCACCGTAACCTATACCCTGGACGAGAGAACCGTGGAGATGAAGGCAGAGGGCAAAGCGCTCGACCAGGATACGATCTTCGGAATGACCAATCACAACTACTACAATATGGACGGCAGTTCCGATATCCTGAACCACCGGGTAACGATCTATGCGGATCAGTATGCAATCGACAACGAGGAAGGGATCTCCCAGATGCCGCTTCGCCCGGTGGAAAACACCGTATTTGATTTCCGGAAGGAAAAGACACTGGGACAGGATATCAACGATCCGGATCCCCAGATTCAGAATAACAAAGGCTATGATCACCACTGGGCTGTACCGGGAGAAGGCGTCCGGCCGTTTGCCTCATGCAAGGGGGAGAAGCTGGAGCTGCTCGTAGAATCCAATCTTCCCGGCATGCATGTCTATACCGCAAACTTCCTGAAGGGTGCGGTAGGAAAAAAGGGAATCGTCCATGTGCCGCATCTTGCCGTCTGCTTTGAACCGGAGTATTTCCCCAACGGCATAAATACCGAAGGTGTCGAAAAGCTGCCGATTGTGAGAAAGGGAGAAACCAGCGTTCAGATCATCCGGATGACAGTCCGCCCGCTGTAAAAAACAGAAGACATTCCAATGGTATTGATATGATCCCGCCAAAGTAGACACACGAAATATAGAAACGTGTATCTATGGAGGTGGGATTTATCATGGGAAGAAAATCAAAGATTTCCTATGAAGACAAGATCAAAGCGTGTGAGGATTATTTGAATGGTAAAGCAT
>JAFWCM010000297.1 GCA_017536885.1 Solobacterium sp. | reverse complement strand
GCGTTGTCAATGTGGCGTGATAACCGGGGAACTCACACCGAGCGGTCCGGCCCATGAGCCGGAGTGAAATAAAGGAGGAAAATTTCATGGCAAAAAATTCTGTAAGAATTCGCTTGAAGGCTTACGAGAACAGAAGTCTGGACGCTGCTTCCAAGAAGATCGTCGAAACAGCGAACAGCCACGGGGCAAAGAAAATCGTCGGACCCGTTCCGCTGCCCACCGACCGTGAGGTCGTAACGATTCTGCGTGCGGTTCACAAATACAAGGACAGCCGTGAGCAGTTTGAAATCCGTACTCATAAGAGACTGATCGAAATCATCGGTCCTTCTGCGGAAACCATGGATGCGCTGACAAGACTTTCTCTGCCCAGCGGCGTAGACATCCACATTGATCTCAAGTAATAGAAAGGACCGGCAATTAAAAATGAAAGGTATCTTAGGAAGAAAGCTGGGTATGACCCAGGTATTCACCATTGACGGTGCGCTGATTCCGGTCACTGTCATCGAAGTACAGCCGAACATTGTTCTTCAGAAGAAGACAAAGGAAACAGACGGCTACGAAGCACTGCAGCTCGGATACGAGGACGTCAAGGAATCCCGTGCCACAAAGGCTGCGATCGGCCATGCAAAGAAGGCCAACACCGCTCCCAAGAAGTTCATCCGCGAAATCAAGGCAGATGAAATGATGAATCTCGAGGTCGGCGCGGAAGTCAAGGCGGATGTATTCGCCGCCGGCGACATCGTCGACATCACAGGTACTTCCAAGGGTAAGGGATACAACGGCGTCATCGTCCGCAACAACGGAACGATCGGTCCGAAGTCCCACGGTTCCGGACATCACCGTCATATCGGATCCCTGGCTACCAACGGAAGAAACAACGGTGTCGTCAACAAGAACGCACCGATGCCCGGCCAGGAAGGCGGATATACAACCACCAATCAGAACCTGATGGTCGTCAAGGTGGATCCCGAAGAGGGATACATCCTCGTCAAGGGCAACGTCCCGGGACCGCGCAAAGGTCTGGTGGTGATCAAGACAACGGTCAAGGCTGTCAAGTCCGTCAAGGCGGAAGAGCTGATCTCCTACGAGGGCGCCAGCGTTGAGGAAGAACTGAACAAGGTGTCCGAAGCAATCAACGAAGAACTTGCGGCAGAGGCTGCCGAGAAGGCGGCTGCGGAAGCTGCGAAGAAAAAAGCGGCCAGTGATGCCCGCAAGGGAAAGTGAGGTTAAACAATGTCCAAGATTGATGTTTACAATCAGGAAGCCAAGGTTGTTAAATCCATGGATCTCGCCGATGCGGTATTCGCAATCGAACCGAATCAGCAGGCTATGTATGACGCCATCCTTGCTTATCAGGCTGGCCTGAGACAGGGCACACACGCTACGCTCACAAGAGCATATGTCAGCGGCACCGGCAAAAAGCCGTTCCGTCAGAAGGGAACCGGCCGTGCCCGTCAGGGTTCCACCCGTGCCACACAGTGGAGACACGGTGCGATCGCCTTCGGTCCTCAGCCCCGCAAATACGGCGTCAAGACCAACCGCAAGGTAAGACGGCTCGCGCTCCGCTCCGCGCTCAGCGAAAAGCTCGCGGGCGAGAAGCTCACCGTGATCGACACTCTGAACTTTGATGGAATCAAGACCAAGAAGGCAGTCGCACTGATGAACGCCTTCGGATTCGACCGCAAGACCCTGTTCGTAGCGGATCCTTCCGAGGATTACGACAATGCATACATGTCCATGCGCAACATCCCGAATGCCCTGCTTGTACCGGTAAACGAACTCAATGTCTATGACATCGTCAATGCCGATCGTCTGGTCTTCACCGAAAAGGCTGCGGAAACAGCCGGGGAGGTATTCGCATAATGAGCGCCAGAGATATTATCATCCGTCCGATCATCACCGAGAAATCGATGAAGCAGAACAGCGAAGAGAACAAGATCAGCTTCGAGGTCGCCAAGGACGCAAACAAAACGGCAGTAGCCATCGCGATCAAGGAAATCTACGGCATCACGCCGGAGAAGGTCAACATCGTCAACGTCCGTCCCAAGACAAAGCGGATGGGACGCTATGTCGGAAAGACCAACGCGGTGCGCAAGGCAATCGTCAAGCTGCCGGAAGGACAGGATATCGACCTGTTCAATGAGAACTGAGAAATAAACCTATCGGAGGAACATTCGCTATCTCCGGAAAATATGCGAAAGGAAAAGTGAAGGAATATGGCTATTAAGAAATACAAGCCGACCACCAACGGCCGCCGCAACATGACGACCCTGGCGAATGATCGGATTACCAAGTCCACTCCTGAAAAGAGCCTGCTGGCTCCGAAGAAGAGCAAGGGCGGACGCGGCAATACAGGCCGCATCACCACACGCCATCAGGGCGGCGGTGTGAAGCAGAAGTACAGGATCATCGACTTCAAGCGCAACAAGGATGACGTCATCGGAACCGTTGCGGCGATCGAATACGATCCCAACAGAAATGCGAACATCGCCCTGATCCACTACGTGGACGGTGAAAAGCGTTATATCATCGCACCCCAGCAGCTGAATGTCGGCGCCAAGATCGTCTCCGGCAAATCCGCCGACATCAAGGTCGGCAATGCGATGGAACTCAAGAGCATTCCCGAAGGTACCTTCGTCCACTGCGTGGAGCTGGTTCCCGGCAAAGGCGGACAGATGGCAAGAGCTGCCGGCTGCTCCGCACAGATTCTCGGCTTTGACGGCCCGTACGCAACACTGCGTCTTTCCTCCGGTGAAGTCCGGAAGGTGAGATCCGAGTGCCGCGCGACCATCGGTGTCGTCGGAAATGAAGACTACTCCCTGATCAACTGGGGCAAGGCAGGCCGCAACCGCTGGAAGGGCATCCGCCCGACCGTCAGAGGTTCTGCGATGAACCCTGTAGATCACCCTCATGGCGGTGGTGAAGGAAGAACACCGATCGGACGCAAGAGCCCGATGACCCCGTGGGGCAAGAAGGCTATGGGTGTCAAGACCCGCAAGCACAAGAAAGCTTCGAATGCGCTCATCATGACGAGACGCAACGGAAAATAAGCTGAAAGGAGAAGAAAGAGATGTCTAGAAGCATTAAGAAAGGCCCCTTCTGCGACGCAAGCCTCATGAAAAAGGTTGAAGCGCAGAATGCGGCGAACAAAAAAGAAGTCATCAAGACATGGTCGCGCCGTTCAGTCATTTACCCGAGTTTCGTAGAGCATACATTCGCGGTATACAACGGCAAGGAACATGTTCCTGTCTATGTGACAGAGGATATGGTCGGCCATAAGCTCGGCGAATTCGTGCAGACCCGCCGGTTCGGCGGACACGGTTCCGACAAGGATAAGTCATAAGAGAGGAGAAAAACAAGATGGACGTTAAAGCAACCGCAAAGACCGTTCGTGTCACTCCTCGCAAGGCCCGCCTTGTGCTGGACAACATCCGCGGCAAGAGCGTGGAGGAAGCCCTGGCAATCCTGCAGTTCACACCGAACCAGGCTGCCGGAGCGATCGCGAAGGTCGTAAAGAGCGCTGCGGCAAACGCAGAGCACAACAATCAGATGAATCCGGATGATCTGTTTATCAAATCATGCTATGCGGATGAAGGTCTGGTCATGAAGCGCTATATGCCCCGTGCAAAGGGAAGCGCCTCGCAGATTCTGAAGAGAACGAGCCACATCACAGTAGTGGTATCGGATGGTAAGTAAGGGAGGAAGAGAGAAGTTATGGGACAGAAAGTAAGTCCGATCGGCATGCGCGTCGGTGTCATCCGTGACTGGGAGTCCAGATGGTACGCAGAAAAAGCTGAATACGGAACTCTTCTGAACGAAGATGTCAAGATCCGTAAATACATCGAAAAGAATCTGAAAGATGCTTATGTGAGCCGTGTTGAAATCGAACGTATCCTCGGCCACAAGGATAACGAAATCAAGGTTGTCATCCGCTGTGCCCGTCCGGGCGCTGCTGTCGGCAAGGATGACAAGGGCGCTGACCGCATGGAGAATCTCAGGAAGTCTCTTGAGAAGATCACCGGCGGCAAGAAGGTCAAGGTTGACGTAGTCGCTGTTGCGAACCCGGATCTCGATGCGCATCTGGTTGCCCGCAAGATCTGCGAGCAGCTCGAAGCACGTCAGTCCTTCCGGATCGCTCAGAAGAAGGCAATTCAGCAGACGATGCGCTCTGGCGCCAAGGGAATCAAAACCCTCGCATCCGGACGTCTCGGCGGTGCCGAAATCGCACGTAAGGAAGGATACTCTCAGGGTGTCGTTCCTCTGCACACACTGCGTTCCGACATCGATTACGCAAATGATGAAGCACATACCACCTACGGAAAGATCGGCGTTAAAGTCTGGATCTGCCGCGGTGAAGTTCTGCCCGGAAAGATGGTAGAAGAACCGAAGGCACCGGAGGGAAGGTTCACAAGAGACCGCAGAGGCGGACGCGGAGGCCGTCAGGGCGACCGCAGAGGCAATCGGAATTTCGATCGCCGCAATTCCGCTAATGCCGCAAAGCCTGAGGCAGAGACAGCCGCAGCTGCATCCGCACCTCAGGAAGGAGGTAACAATTAATTATGCTGATGCCGAATCGCACCAAGTACAGAAGACCGCATCGCCTCAGCTATGAAGGCCGCGCAAAAGCCGGACGTGAGATCACATTCGGTGAATACGGCCTGGTAGCGGACGAAGGTGCTTATGTATCCAGCAATCAGCTGGAGGCCGCACGTGTCGCCATGACACGTTATATGGACCGTAACGGAAAAGTCTGGATCAAAGTATTCCCGCAGCTTGCCAAAACCAAGAAGCCGCTGGAAGTACGTATGGGTTCCGGTAAGGGTGCCCCGGATCACTGGGTAGCAGTCGTTCAGCCGGGCCGTGTACTCTTCGAGATCGCAGGCGTTCCCGAGGAAGTTGCCCGCGAAGCTCTCCGCCTTGGCGCACATAAACTCTGCGTCAAGACCCGCTTTGCGAAAAGAGGCGAGGTGAAGTAAACCATGAATGTCAAGGAAATCAGAGATATGAGCAATGAAGAGCTCGTCAAGGAAGTTGCTTCCCTGAGCGAGGAACTCTACAATCTGCGCTTCCAGCAGGCAACCGGTGGACTTGAGAACCCTGCCCGCATGAAGGATATCCGCAAGACGATCGCCAGAATCAAGACCGTCCAGACCGAGCGTGCAAGCGCTGCGGAGAATAACTGAGGAGGACATGAGGAATGAGTGAAAGAAACAGCCGTAAGGTATTGCGCGGTACCGTCGTGTCCGACAAGATGGACAAGACGATCGTCGTCAAGATCGACACCATGCACAGTCATCCGATTTACGGAAGACAGGTGAAATATTCAACCAAGTTCAAGGCTCACGACGAGAACAATGAGGCCAAGGTCGGCGATGTCGTAGAGGTCATGGAAACAAGACCTCTGTCCGCTGACAAGCACTTCCGCCTTGTGCGCGTCGTGGAGAAAGCAGTAATTCTTTAACACGAAAGGAGAACGTCAATGATTCAGAATGAGACAAGATTGAAGGTCGCTGACAATACCGGTGCTAAGGAATTGCTGGTGATCCGCTGCCTCGGAGGATCGCACAGAAAGAGCGCCAACATCGGAGACGTTGTTGTCTGCGCTGTCAAGTCCGCAATCCCCAACGGCTCTGTCAAGCAGGGCCAGGTAGTCAAGGCGGTCATCGTCCGTACCGCGTACGGCGTACGCCGCAGCAACGGCTCCTACATCAAATTCGATGAAAACGCAGCCGTTATTATCAAGGAAGACAACACCCCGCAGGGTACCCGTATCTTCGGTCCGGTGGCACGCGAACTGCGTGACAAGGGATACATGAAGATCGTCTCCCTCGCGCCGGAGGTCTTATAAGGAGAAACCTCATGAAGATTAAGACAGGCGATACAGTAAAAGTCATCAGCGGCCATTACAAAGGCATGGTCGGTGAGGTTAAAGCGGTTTCCCCGAAAACCAACAAGGTGATTGTCGAGGGAGTCAACCTCATGAAGAAGACCGTGAAGCCGACCCAGCAGAATCCGGAAGGCGACATCATCGAAACCGAAGCTCCGATCGATGCCAGCAACGTCGTATTCTATGACGAAAAGGCAAAGGGCACGGTGAAGATCGGTCACAAGATCAACGACAAGGGCGTCAAGGTCCGCTACAACAAAAAGACCGGAAAAGAGATCAAGGAGGCCAAGAAATAAGGATGAACCGTTTGTTACAGAAATACAACGAAGAAATCAGACCTTCTCTGATCAAGGAATTCGGATACACCACACCGATGCAGTGTCCGAAAATCGAAAAGGTCGTCATCAACCTCGGTGTAGGTGATGCGATCCAGAACCCCAAGGCACTGGAAGAAGCAGTTGCGGAACTCACACAGATCTCCGGTCAGAAGCCGGTCATCACCAAGGCGAAGAAGTCCATCGCGAACTTCAAGCTCCGTGAGGGAATGCAGATCGGAACGAAGGTCACACTGCGCGGCGAGCGTATGTATGACTTCCTCGACAAGCTGTTCAACATCTCTCTGCCGCGTGTCCGTGACTTCCACGGTGTGTCCGCTACCGCATTTGACGGCCGCGGCAACTACACCCTCGGTGTCAAGGAACAGCTGATCTTCCCGGAAATCAACTTCGACAAGGTCAACAAGGTCAGAGGCATGGACGTCGTTATCGTTACAAGTGCCAACACAAATAAGGAAGCGTATGCGCTGCTCAAGGCTATGGGCATGCCGTTCGCAAAGAAGGAGGCTTAATTCATGGCAAAGACATCACAGAAGGTCAAGCAGAGCCGTCCTGCAAAGTTCTCCACCCGTGAGTACACCCGCTGCGAACGGTGCGGCCGTCCGCATTCCGTATTGAGAAAGTACAAGGTTTGCCGTATCTGCTTCAGAGAGCTGGCTTACAAGGGCCAGATTCCCGGTGTCAAGAAGGCAAGCTGGTAAGGATGAGGAGGAGATTAACTATGAACATGACAGATCCGATCGCCGATATGCTTACCAGAATCCGCAACGGTGCTCAGGCAAAGATGGATACCGTTGAAGTTGTACCGGTGTCAAAGGTCAAAACCGAAATCGCCCGCATTCTCAAGGAAGAGGGCTACATTTCCAAATTTGAAATCAGCGGTGAAGGCATCGACAAGAAGATGACCGTCACTCTGAAATACGGAGCTGAAAAGCGTCCGGTTATCACAGGTATCAAGCGCATCTCCAAGCCGGGTCTCCGCGTTTATACCAAGGGCGACAACATCCCCAAGGTATTCAACGGTCTCGGAATTGCGATCATCTCCACCTCCAACGGTATGATGACCGACAAGAATGCGCGAAGACAGCATGCGGGCGGTGAAGTCGTCGCCTACGTCTGGTAATAAAGAGGAAAGGAAAAACTATGTCACGTATCGGTAATAAGCTGATTACCATTCCTGCAGGTGTCGAAGTGACATGCACCGAAGGGAATGAGGTGACGGTGAAAGGTCCTAAAGGAACGCTCACAAGGCAGTTCTCCCCGCTGATGGGGATCGAAATCAAGGACGGAACCGTTACAGTTACCCGTCCGAATGAGGACAAGCACACCAAACAGCTCCACGGCACAACCCGTGCCCTGATCGCAACCATGATCGAAGGCTGCGAAAAGAACTATACCAAGACTCTGCAGATTGTAGGTATCGGTTACCGTGCTTCAATTGCAGGAAACAAGCTTACCATGCAGCTGGGATATTCCCATCCGGTAGAGATGGAGATCCCGTCTGATGTGACCGTCGTCTGCCCGGATGCCACAACCATTACAGTCACCGGCATCGACAAGCAGCGCGTCGGCGAGTTTGCGGCAAATGTAAGAGCGAAGCGTAAGCCGGAACCTTACGGAGGAAAGGGTGTCCGTTATAAGGACGAGCATATCCGCCGCAAGGAAGGCAAGACTGCCGCAAGCAAGAAGTAATGGGAAGGAGAGAGTAAGATGCTGAAGAAAACAAATAAGAATGAAGAGCGTCTGCGCAGACATAAGCGTGTGCGCCGGGTTGTCAGCGGTACTCCCGACTGCCCGAGACTGAATGTTTACCGTTCCAACAAGCAGATCTATGCACAGGTGATCGATGACACCACGGGCAAGACCCTGGCGGCTTCGAGCTCCGCGCTTCTGAAGCTTGAAAACGGCGGAAACATCGAAGCGGCGAAGAAGGTCGGTGCCGACATCGCCGAAAAGTGCAAAGCAGCCAATATCGAAACCGTACGGTTTGACCGCGGCGGTTATGTCTATCACGGAAGAGTCCAGGCACTCGCCGATGCGGCGCGTGAAGCCGGACTGAAATTCTAAGGGGAAAGGAGAATACAATGGCTAACGAAGGAAAGAAACCGTTCAGAAAACCGCGTGAACCCAAAGAGTTCGACGATGTCGTAGTCTCCATTAACCGCGTTTCCAAGACCGTCAAGGGCGGACGCCGGATGCGTTTCGCGGCTCTGGTTGTGGTCGGAGATCACAAGGGCCGGATCGGCTTCGGCATGGGAAAGGCAGCGGAAGTACCCGATGCAATCAAGAAGGCAAACGAGGCTGCAGTGAAGAATGTCTTCCGTGTACAGCTGGTTGAAAACAACCGCACTGTACCGAGCCCGGCAATCGGAAAACACGGCGCTACTCAGGTTGTCCTGAAGCCTGCCGCACCCGGTACCGGAGTCATCGCCGGCGGCGCTGTCCGTTCCATCCTGGAACTGGCCGGTGTCAGCGATGTTCTCTCCAAGGTCATCGGAAGCCGTACCGCTGTCAACGTTGTCTATGCGACACTCGACGCGCTGGCAAAGATGCGTACGGTTGACGATGTTGCGAAACTCCGTGACAAGAAAGTCAACGAGATTCGCTGAGGAGGAAATTTTGATGAAACTGAGTGAACTCAAAGCGAATGAAGGAGCCCGTTTTGTTTCGAAGCGTATCGGAAGAGGACAGGGTTCCGGCAACGGAAAAACTTCCGGCAAAGGCCAGAAGGGTCAGAACTCGAGAAGCGGCGGAGGCGTCGCAATCGGATTTGAAGGCGGACAGACTCCCGCATTCAAGCGCTTCCCGAAGCGCGGATTCACCAACCTGAACCGCAAGGAATACGCAGTGGTCAACGTTTCCGATCTCAACAAGTTCGATGACGGTGTGACAGTGGATTACGAAGCGCTGAAAGCAGCTGGTCTTGTCAAAAAGAAGCTGGATGGCGTCAAGGTTCTTGGGAGAGGATCTCTGGAGAAGAAGCTTGTCGTAAAGGCAGCGAAGTTCTCCGAAGCAGCAAAGAAAGCCATCGAAGCAGCGGGCGGAACAGCCGAGGTGCTGTAATATGATGCATACGTTCGCCAGCCTGTTCAAGAACAAGGAGATTCGCAACAAAATCCTGTTCACCTTGTGCATGCTGCTGATCTATCGCATCGGTTCGGCGATTCCTGTCCCGGGCGTGGACTCCGCAAAGCTGTCGTCGCAGATTGCCGACAACTCCATCCTGAGCATGATGAATCTTCTCGGAGGCGGCGCCTTCGAGAGGATGAGCGTGTTCGCGCTCGGTGTAACGCCTTATATCACATCAAGCATCATCATCCAGCTGCTCAGTATGGATGTCATTCCCGCACTTACGGAAATGGCGAAGTCCGGGCAGACCGGAAGAACCAAAATGGACCGCATCACCAGATATCTCGCGGTATGTCTTGGATTTATTCAGGCCTTCTCCATGGTGTATGGCTTCGACCGTCAGTATGGAATTCTGGCGAATCCGACATTTGCCGGATATCTGTATACAGCAACGATTCTCACAGCGGGAACTCAGTTCCTGATCTGGCTTGGTGACCGCATCAGCATGTTCGGAATCGGCAACGGTATCTCGATCATCATCTTCGCAGGTATCGTGTCCAACATGCCGGCCCAGTTCGCGCAGGTCTGGAACATCTCGGTAGGCGGTGCGGAAGCAGGTGCCGCATTCTCCGGAGTGCTGCAGTTTGCATTGTATTGTGTCCTGTATCTCGCGATTATCATCGGGGTCATCATCATGGAGACTGCGGTGCGGAAAATCCCGATTCAGTACACCTCCAGTTCCAACGTGAGAGGCAGCGGCGATATCACCTATCTGCCGTTCAAGATCAACTCCGCATCTGTTATTCCTGTCATCTTCGCATCTTCGATTATGACAGCGCCGCAGATCATTCTGAGTTTCATTAACCAGAATGCCTACAACACCGTGTCGAATATTCTGAACGTTCAGAAGCCGTTGGGTCTTTGCATCTATGCGGTGCTCACATTCCTGTTTACGTTCTTCTACACGGATCTGCAGGTGGATCCCGACAAGATCGCGGAAAACCTCGGCAAGTCCGGGGCCTACATTCCCGGCATTCGTCCGGGATCGGAAACCAGAACCTATCTCCATAAGGTTCTGAACCGCATTACAGTTCTCGGTGCTACAGCACTGACCCTGATCGCTGTCATTCCGTATCTTCTGCCGATGCTTATCACCTCGCTGCCCAGCAGTGTCAGCCTTGGCGGAACCGGAATCATCATCGTCGTTGGTGTGGCCATGGAAACCATGTCCCAGCTGAAAGGTCAGTTAACTCAGAAGCAGTATCACGGATTCCTGAAATAAAAACTTAAAAAAGGACGGAAGAAATGAATATTCTGATTATGGGTCCTGCGGGCGCAGGAAAGGGCACAATGTCCGATCTGATTATCAAGCACTATGACATTCCCCACATCTCCACCGGAGACATGCTGAGAGAGAATGTCAAAAACAACACTGAATTGGGTCAGCAGGCCAAGGCTTACATGAACACAGGCAAGCTGGTACCGGACGAACTCATCAATGCCATGGTTGAAAAACGGCTTCTCGAAGACGATTGCCAGAAGGGATATCTGCTTGACGGATTCCCCCGCACCCTGGTGCAGGCAAAAGCCTTCGAAGAAATGGCGGAGCGCATCGGCAAGCCGGTCGAATGCGTTCTCGCTCTCGAAGTCGGATTCGATACTCTGGCAGACCGCATCACCGGCAGACGCATCTGCTCGAAATGCGGCGCAATCTATCATCTACGGCATCATCCGAGCAAGAAGGAAGGCATCTGCGACGAGTGCGGTTCTGAACTGACACAGCGCAAGGATGACACCGTCGAACAGCTCAAGGTCCGCATGGATGAGTATGAGGCAAAGACCGCTCCGATCATCGAATACTTCGAACCGAAAGGAGTTGTCACGAGAATCGACGCATCCAAAGACGCGGATTTCACATTCGCGCAGGTGAAAGAGGCATTAGGAAAGGTTGCATAATCTGTACCGGTGCAGGTATGATATGCAATGCCTGCACCGGGCACATATTATGGAAAGAGAGACTAAATGGGAAAACAGGACGTCATTGAAATGGACGGAGTTGTTGAAGAAACACTTCCTAACGCGAACTTCAAGGTGAAGCTTCAGAATGGCATGGAGATCCGTGCCCACGTTGCTGGTAAAATCCGTATGAACTACATTCGCATTTTACCGGGAGACCGGGTCACCGTTGAAATTTCACCCTACGATTTAACACGTGGGCGTATTACCTACAGACACAAGTAACATAAGGGAGGTACTTATCATGAAAGTAAGACCGTCAGTCAAACCGATTTGCGACAAGTGCAGAGTGATCAAGCGCAAAGGCGTTGTCATGGTCATCTGCGAGAACCCCAAGCATAAGCAGAGACAGGGTTAATCAGGAGGAGAAATACACATATGGCACGTTTTGCTGGTGTGGATATTCCGGCGAATAAAAGAGTCGTAATATCCCTTACCTATATTTATGGAATCGGTCCGTCCACCGCAGCGAGAATTCTCAAGGACTGCGGAATCAGTGAGGACATCCGGACCAAAGATCTCACAACGGAGCAGGAGAATGCGATCCGTCAGCAGATCGATGCAATCAAGACCGAAGGTGATCTGCGCCGTGAGCGCGCCCTCAACGTCAAGCGTCTGATGGAAATCGGATGCTACAGAGGCATGCGTCACCGCCGCGGACTTCCTGTAAGAGGTCAGCGCACCCGCACAAATGCACGTACACGCAAAGGACCGCGTCGTACTGTCGCGAACAAGAAGAAGTAAGGAGGTTTGCATAATCAATGGCTAAGAATACGAAGAAGAACGCTAAAACCGTCCGTAAGAAGAAGGTAAAGCGCAATATAGTCAAGGGTGTTGCACACATCCATTCGACATTCAACAACACCATCGTTACCGTCGCTGACGAAAACGGAAATGTTATCTCCTGGAGCTCCGCCGGAGCCCTGGGATATAAGGGAAGCAGAAAGAGCACTCCGTACGTTGCTCAGCTCTGTGCAGAAGCAGCCGGCAAGGCAGCTGCACAACAGGGTCTCAAGACCGTAGAAGTCAATGTCAAGGGTCCGGGTCCCGGACGTGAAGCTGCTGTGAGAGCACTTGCGACCGCAGGTCTTTCCATCAGCGCCATCAATGACGTGACTCCGATCCCTCACAACGGATGCCGCCCGCCGAAGAGGCCGCGTGGTTAAGCGATCACAGGAGGAGTACTGATGCAGAAATTTGAACGCGCCGAGTTTGAAGTAGCTGAATACGTAGAATCTGACAACTATGGGAAGTTCATCCTTTCTCCGCTCGAGAGAGGATTCGGTACAACCATCGGGAATGCACTGCGCAGGGTCCTGCTGTCCTCCCTTCCGGGAGCCGCCATTTTCTCCATCAAGGTGGATGGCGTCTATCACGAATTCACTACCATTCCGGGGGTGCGTGAGGATGTCTCCATGATCATCCTGCAGCTCAAGCAGCTGATCATGAAGATTGAAGATGATGAAGTATATACCCTGCAGATTTCCGCAAAGGGTCCCTGCACTGTTACTGCCGGTGATATTATCTGCCCGGCACAGGTAGAGATTCTGAATACAGATCTCGAGATTGCGCATCTGGAAAAAGGCGCATCTCTTGAGATGGAACTCAAGGCTAAGAACGGCCGCGGATATGTTGGCAGTGATCAGAACAAGCAGTACAACCAGGGTAGTTCTCAGGGAATCGGCACCGTGTTCACCGACTCCATCTATACTCCGGTGAACAAGGTCAGCTATGCGGTAGAACCGACCCGTGTAGGACAGAATACCAGGTATGATGAACTGACCATGGAAATCTGGACCGACGGATCCATCAATCCGCAGAAGGCACTGGCTACAGCCGCCAAGATCCTGATTGATCATCTGGATATCATTTCCGGAATCAATGAAGATGTCCTGTCAATGGAAAATCTGATCAAGGAAGGCGGAGCGGAAGTTACCAACAAAGGCCAGCAGATGATGATTGAAGATCTTGATCTCTCTGTACGTTCCTATAACTGCCTGAAGCGTGCAGGCATCCAGACGGTGGATGAACTGACACAGAAGACCGAGGATGAGATGATGAGAGTCCGCAACCTCGGAAAGAAATCACTGAAAGAGGTTAAGGACAAGCTCATCGAACTCAATATGAGCTTCCGGTCCTTCGATTAATGGGAGGAATACAACATGTGGAATCGTAAATTCGGCAGAACCGCTGATCACCGCAAGGCTATGCTCAGAAATCTCGCCACTTCCGTTATTATCCACGGAAAGGTTGAGACCACTTATGCCAAGGCTATGGACATGCGTTCTGTAGTGGATGAACTGATTACTCTCGGCAAGAAGGGTGATCTTTCGGCCAGAAGACAGGCTGCTTCCTTCATCCGTGATGTCTATGCGGATGAAAAGACACAGCAGACTGTTCTCAAGAAGCTGTTTGATGAGATCGCTCCGAAATACGCTGACCGCAAGGGCGGATACACTCGTGTCACAAAGACCGGCGTCCGTCGCGGCGATGCGGCTCCGATGGCAATCATCGAACTCATCTGAGTAGTACAATGGACCTATGCGAAAGCTTAGGTCTTTTTTATCGTTTCCCGGTTTCGAGAAGTGGAAACCAATACTGGAACAGGTTCTGTTTTCGCTTGCCGCGGCCCTGCTTCTTTTTCTGCCGGCATTCAATAAGACCCTTCTGAACCGGGGAGAGACGGTGATGGTGCTCAACCGCATCGAAGCTATGGCGGATGCGATGCAAAACCATATGCCTGTCCATGCGCCGATGAGCGGAATGAATTTTTCCTATGGATACGGAAGCACGCTGTTTGAATCGCCGCTGCCTTACTATGTTCCAGCGATGCTCAGAAGATACGGCGCCGATCTTCAGATCTCATTTCTGATCTGCATCTTTATGATATTTGCATGCATGGTGTATGCCTCGTACGGAATGGCGAGAACCGTACTGCGGAAAGGCCGCATTGCGATCTGGATTACCTCATTGCTCGCTTCGGGCAGTCTTTGCGCTTATATCATGATCTTCTGCGACGGCGATATCGCCGACGGGGCGGCGCTGTGCTTTGTGCCGATGGTTATAAGGTCCTGGTATGAAATGATCACCTCCAAAGGCAAAGGATGGGTGCGTCTTCTGTACGGAACCGCGATGTGTTTTCTGTGTTCCGCGGCGTATGCGATTTTCCTTCTGATTCTCACCCTGGTGTTTTTCCTGTTTCATGCGAGGTATCTGTATTATCACCGCCTGGTGCTCGGGTACCTCTGTTTCAGCATGGTCGTGTTCGGACTGCTTACGATGTGGGTCTGGCTGCCGCAGCTTGTCCTTCTTTCCAAAGGAGATTTTGTTTTGAACCATGTTTATACCCTGAAGTTCAGCGGAGCCGGTCTGCAGGATCTTCTGGATGTCATACCCTATTCTTCGGATCATCTCGGAAAGACCGTCGGGTTGGTTTTACTGATTCTTCCCGCATTCCTCTTCCGCTGCAAAGGAAGAACGAGATGGAAATTCGCCAGGTATTCGGTGATCCTGGGCTATGCCGCGCTCTTTATGACAACCAGCATGTTTCCCTGGTCCCTGGTTCCCTTTGCCCCGCTTCTTCGGGATCCCTCGCGGCTGATGCCGGTAGCGTCCGTTCTGCTTTCGGTTGGTGCCGGCTATGTGATTGCCTATTATCCCTTCGATCCGAAGGACCGGCCGTTTATCCGCCGCTGCATCGCCGGTGTAAGTGCGGTGATCCTGCTGATGATGGTGAATACCAGATATTTCTACATCGGCGAGATTACCCGGGACTACACGGTGAAGCAGTTCAGTGATGATGCACTGATGATCGGAAATACCGACAGTTTCGAAAACAGATCGGAAACCGGAGACGGATGGTATCTTCCCGAAACGGAGTTCAATTACCGGAATAAAAAGCGGGAGGTCACAAAGGACGGCAAGGTTCTTTCCTACGTTGAAACAGACGGAACACTGGTGACGAATGCGGCGGGAAAGGGCGTCTATCTCTTCCCGAAGACCTGGTATCCGGGACACGCCGTAACGGTAAGGGAAGGGGGAAAGAAGAACGAGGTGATTGAGACCGAGCAGGATGAAGCTACGGGTCTTGTAAGAGCAAAGGCGGAAAAGGACTTATCGGAAAATGCATCGATTGAACTGAGCTATGAGAAACCGGCTGTTCTGCGGATCACCGAAACCCTGTCGATTCTGTTCTGGATTGCGTTTGGCCTCTCTTTGATCATGGTGCGGGGACTGCGGACTGCTTCAAAGCTGAACTCCGGGAAAAAGAAGAAAGCAAAAGCAGAACAGCATACTGACTGAACTGCCATGCGGGAATGGCCGCTTGTCCGGCAGTTTTTCTGCCTCCCGTTAATGAAATCAACATTTTTCAGATCAAGTCCAACAGGTTCTGAAACCCGTATTCCAGTGCCTGGAAGTGTGGTCAGAATGGCGATATCTCACTTCTCTGTTTTCTGACAGCGGATGATCTGGTGCGGCTGTCATGAGTCCTTGATTGCCAGTGATGTTATCCAAGAATCGATCAATATCAATCGGATCCAGTGCGATACTATTGTGTTTTGGAATTACAGGCATCGAAAATAAAAAAGAGATATAAGAATAAAACAATCACCCTGTGGATTCAGTGCAGCGGAGAGCGGAGGACAGCGAGCTGTATGGAATCAGCGCAATGCGAAGAGTGCAGGAAATACGCAAACCGCATAAACCTCGCCCGCAAAGCAAGGGAATATAACTGTTTACGGGTATCCGAAAGTTTGAATTTGTCTGTGAAAGTGTAATCCCTGGTCGGAAACTCAAACAACTCAATCTGGTCATTCCGAATCAGACAGGCTATATTTCGGATGCATGCATGGCAGCCCTTGATCAGAACCAGAGACCCATTATGATTGGGAGATAATCCATACGCGAATCAACAAAAGCGTAAATCATTACTTCCTTTTTTGAGTCGTCAACTTTGTAAAAAACAAGAGTAAGGTCGAGAATTAAAACTCTGTAACCCTGCCGTTTCAGCACCATATATTTTGGCTCGGTTCCAATATATGGGGTGTCCTGTAAGAGGTTTACTTTCTCTTCAATTGTATCAAGAACATCAAATGCTTTCTGAGTGCTAAATCTGTCCGCAACATTCAGAATCAGTCGGTTAAGAAGAGAGTCTGCGGTATCGGTGCGGTTAATTGAGTATCTCATTTTTCGGACAGCCGTTTTCTTAATTCATCAAAGGAGTCCTTCATGGGGGCAGTACGACCGGTACGGACATCATCCTCAGCCTCAGCTAAGATTTCTAAAAGCTGAAGCCGGGCTTTTTGCCTTTTATACTCTTCGTAACCGATCAGAACAGTATCGCCTCTTCCGTTTACAGTAATAATCACTTCCTGACCGTTTTCACGGCAGAGTTTAGAAACCTCATTGTAGTGATTACGCAAATCAGCTGATGGCCGAATAGTCTCATTCATTTGTGTCATAAAATTCACCTCTATAGACAATATATATCATAATATGTCTATATACAATAGATGTGTCTGTTCGGAAGGCGTCCCTCAATTATTTTTTTTAAGTTTCCTTCTGGCATGTTTTCTCAGCATAAATATCTTTTTGCAGAACCCCTCTACATGCATGTCAGTAATCGCTGCATTGAAGCTGCCGCGAGAGGAAATTGCCGCTTGTCCGGCAGTTTTTTCGCTGACTATAATAATTTTTATATTTTTCGGAGGAATCAATCTGCTTTGGGCAAAAAGAAATCGTAAGGAGAAAACTCATGAAGCAGACAGAAAAACTTTATTTCAGCGATCCCGCCCGGTTTGCGGATCTGTTCAATGCATTCCTGTTCGAAGGAACAGGGAAAATCACACCGGAGAGTCTTACGGAGTGTGAGGCGGAAGACCTGTTCGAAGGCATCGATCCGGAAGCCTTCCCGATGCTTGACAGGGAACGGCTGATCCGAAGAGAGGCAGAACTCTCCGGAAAGAAAGCGGAACTGAATCTCTATCTGATGATGGATGAAAACGAAGCGGATTTTTCCCTGCCGGTCAGCCTGCTTTCGCTGGAGGTGCTTTCCTATCAGAAACAGATCCGTGACTGGCGCAAGAGCACGGAAGACCTCGTGCTTGCGGGAACTCTCACCCTGGCGCTGTATCTTGGCAGAAAGGAATTGAATGCCCCGCAAAATTTGTCGGAGCTGTTCGATCCGGACGGCTTCCTTCAGCCGGAAGGGAAAGGGAGGAACTGCCGGACATTCCTCATTACCCCGGCTTCATTGAAGCGAAGACAGCTCAATTCCCTGACTACTGATGTGAAGGATATTCTTTTCGCCGCCGCAAACGCAGACAATGAGAAGAAGCTGCGGCGCTTCGCCGCACAGAACAGAGAACGGCTTGACCTTCTCGATCCCGACGCAAAGGAACTGTTTCATACGGTCAGCGGCATTGAATTATGAGAAAGAACTTCAGAAAGATCAGAGAACCGCCGTACAGCTTTAAAAATTCAGCGAAAATTCACGAATGGAAAATGAGTTGTGATTTGCACAACATGATAGAATAATTAATGATCTAGAATTATGTTGTGATCAATAAAGAAACCGGAAATAACCGGGAAAGGAGATTAAACCTATGGGACTCATTCAAGCGGCTTTATCCGCAGCAGGCAGCACACTCGGTGATCAGTGGAAAGAGTATTTCTACTGCGAGGCAATCCCCAGCGACACAATCGTCGTCAAGGGAAAGAAGCGCGTAAGAGGCTTCTCTTCCAACCGCGGAGATGACAACATTATCTCCGATGGTTCCGTAATCGCAGTGGCAGACGGCCAGTGCATGGTTATTGTGGAGCAGGGCCAGGTCGTTGACATCTGCGCGCAGCCCGGTGAATTCCTCTATGATTCCAAGACAGAGCCTTCTATATTCACAGGAAGTCTCGGCGACGGACTCAAGAATGTATTCGCGACCATCGGCAAGCGTTTCACATTCGGCGGTCAGCCGGCAGAAGACCAGAGAATCTACTACTTCAATACCAAGGAACTCCCCGGCATGAAGTATGGAACACCGTCACCGGTTCCGTTCCGCGTCATCGACAAGAACATCGGTCTTGATATCGATATCGCGGTCAAGTGCTTCGGCGAATACAGCCTCAGAGTGTGCGATCCGATCAGCTTCTACACCAATGTCTGCGGTAATGTCGCACAGAGCTACAAAGTCAGTGAAATCGACAGTCAGCTCAAAACAGAACTTCTGACAGCGCTCGGCCCTGCCTTCGCAAGACTGTCCGCTTCCGGCGTTCGTTACTCCGAGATTCCGGGCCACACCCAGGAACTCGCGGATGCGCTCAATGCGGAACTGTCCAAGAAATGGAAAGAACTCCGCGGTATTGAGATCGTAAGCTTCGGTGTATCTTCCATCAAGGCGTCCGAAGAAGACGAGAAGATGATCAAGCAGGCACAGCGCGATGCGATGTACAGAGATCAGACGTATGCGGCAGCTACTCTTGTCGGTGCTCAGGCACAGGCGATGAAGGATGCGGCCAACAACGCAAACGGTGCAGCGATGGGCTTCATGGGCGTAAATATGGCTCAGGGCATCGGCGGCGCCAACGCCAACACGCTCTATGCCAACGGCGCAGCTCAGCAGCCGGCCCCGGCAGCTCCGGCAGCCAACGGCTGGACATGCCCGAAGTGCGGAACCGTCAATACCGGCAATTTCTGCGGCAACTGCGGCGAAAAGAAACCCGACAGCGGCAAGTGGATCTGCCCGAAGTGCGGCAAGGAGAATGAAGGCAACTTCTGCGGCCAGTGCGGTGAGAAGAAACCGGCCTGATCTTTCCGGAATCTGAGAAGACAAAGCACAGCCGGCATGCCTTTATGACGGCTGTGTGTTTTGATGAGAAAGGAGGGAAAACATGGCTGAACAGTTATCCAACTATCAATGCCCAAACTGCGGCGGACCGCTTCGGTTTGATCCGGCAACTCAGAAACTGAAATGTGAATACTGCGAATCCCTGTTTACCCAGGAGGAGGTCGACCAGTTTTACCGTGCCAAGGAAGAAGCCGCAGCTGCGGCAGGCACGGAGCAGCAGTGGGAAACAGACACCGGCGAATGGAGTAGTGACGAAGAAAACCACATGCGTGCGTACAGCTGTCCCTCCTGCGGAGCTCAGCTCATCGCAGATGAGAATACAGCAGTGACCATCTGTCCTTACTGCAACAACCCGACGGTTGTCGCAGGGCAGTTTGTGGCGAAGAAGCCGCAGTTTGTCCTGCCGTTCAAGCTGGATAAGGATCAGGCGGTTGAAATTCTCAACAAGTTCTACCAAGGCAAGCCATTACTGCCGGGAGCGTTTAAAGAACATAACCATATCGAAGAGATCAAAGGTGTCTATGTGCCGTTCTGGCTCTATAACGGTGTTATGGAGGCGGATATGACCTTCAAGGCGGAGCGGGTGAATCAGTTCACTCACGGAGATGATATTGTGACAGAAACAAGTCATTTTCAGATCCTCCGCAAGGGCACGGTGACATTCTCCGGTGTGCCGGCAGATGCTTCAAGCAAAATGCCGGACGAATACATGGATGCGATTGAACCGTTCGACTACAATGAACTGAAGGATTTTGACACGATGTACATGGCAGGCTATATGGCCGACAGCTATGACGTCGATTCCGAACAGGACAGAGCGCGGGCGGAACGAAGAATGAAGCAGACCACGATCGATCAGATCAGCGCCACGGTAAACGGATATACTTCTGTGGTTCCCATCCGTTCGGATGTAAAGCTCGTGGACGGAGCGGCGGCGTATGCATTCCTGCCGGTATGGCTGCTGTGTACGACATGGAACGGAAAGAACTATCTCTTTGCGGTCAACGGCCAGTCCGGGAAGATCACAGGTGAGATGCCTACCGACGCGGTGCTGTTTGTCAGGTACTGGCTGATCATCACCCTGGTTCTGTTCATCCTGGCCGGTGTTGTACTGTATTTCATGGGAGGTGGTTTCCTGTGAGAAGACTGAAAGCAATTCTGATATCCGTCGCCGCCATCATCGCCTTGTTTCTGTTGTTTTCACCGATCGAAACAAAGGCAGCGAATGCCTACGTGATCGATGAGACAGGGACGCTTAGTGCGCAGGAGGTTCTCCGGCTGAATTCCCTGGCGGAAGAGATTTCGCTTCGTCAGGAATGCGGTGTATATGTAATCATCACAAGAGACCAGCACGGGTATTCGGAGAGCCAGTATGCCAAAGGCATCTTCATGAACTATGACTGCGGTTATGGTGAAAAAGACGGCGCCAGCGGCGTATTGCTTGCGATCGCCAAAGACGAAAGCTACTTCGACAGCACCGCTTACGGCGCTGCGAAAGATACCTTCAATACCAGCCGGCTCGACAATCTCAACGCATTGACGTTTGACTATCTCAGCAACGGGGACTGGTCCGGAGCCGTCGAGGCGTTTATCCGCCAGTGTGACAGGGATCTGACCGATTCCGGATATCACTACTACGTACCGCAGTACACCGATCCCGCAATCGATCAGCACATCGTCACAACCAGCCCGGAACAGAGAAGAAAGGCCTGGCTGAGATCACTGCCGATCGCAGCGTTGTTCAGTGCCCTGATCAGCCTGATCGCAACCTTCTTCATGAAGTCTAAGAATATCAATACCGGTATTGCGACAGAGGCGAACCGATATCTTGTGAAGAACGGTGTGAAAATCAGGTTTTCTCAGGATAACTTCATTAACAAAACCCGCACTGTTACCACCGTGCACCGGGATTCCGGAGGCGGCGGCAGCTCGGGAGGCGGCCACAGCTATCACAGCAGCGGCTTCAGTTCCTCCAGCGGCGGCAGACATTTCTGATCAGAAAATCAACCCGAAGAGGATCATCATTCTTCGGGTTTTCTGATGCCCAGAAGACGCGAAGTGTCTGATCCTCATGGCATGAAGCTTCGTAAACCGTATAAATGAATGGATCCGCCGGCATCTGTTCGGCAATCCCTCAGGACAGTCAGCCTGAAAAGAACGGAAAAAGGGAGAAGAATGATGGAAAAGAAAATGCTTGAAGAACTCAAAGGAATGAGCAGAGAAGAGAGAATGGATTACTTCAGGGCTCATAAATCCGAACTGATGGAAAACGCACTGGATACGGTAAACGGCGGCGCTGCCGGAAGGAACAGCCGTGAGAATCCTAACTCCAGCTGCCCGTACAAGAACTGCTATTATACCTCGTTCGGCTGGATCTGCGACGGTGTTCAAAGCTGCGGCTGAGTACAGGCTCATAAGCGCATCAGCGATGAAAGGTCAGGCAATGCCTGGTCCTTTTTTCGTCCGCAGGAACGAGGTCTTCGGGAAAAATAAAGACGGCTTAAGGGTCTGCTTAAGCCGGTCTGTTCCTGATTCCGGTGTATGGAATACGCGGATTCTGAATCCTTCCTTATTCCAGCTCTCATATGCGCTCGGCAATGACGATCCCGTCCCCGGTGCCGGGATAATAAACGGATCGGAAACGGGGATCCTGGAGAATGTGAGTGCGGAATTTGAGGATTTTTCTTGTCATCTGCAGAGTGCTTCGGTTTTCGGAAAGGGAGGGATCATCCACAATGCCGTGGAAGTTCATATTGTCGAAGAGGAAAACAGAGCCTGCATGGGAGTTTTCATAGAAGTGCTCGAGATACATGCGGTATTGGGATTTGGCCGCATCGATGAAAAACAGATCGTAGTACTGAAAGGTCAGATACAGCGATGCGTCTTTGAGATGCACGAACACCCGGTCGGCAAGGCCTGCTTTTTGAATATTGCGTTTTGCCTGTTCATACATGCATGGATCAATCTCGATCGTGTCAATCGTGATATTATCCCTGATCTCTGCCATCCGGATCGCGGACAGTCCGATTGCCGTTCCGCATTCGAGGATCCGCATGATCTCCGGATGCGTGCGGAGAACCTCCAGAAGAAATGCCATGCCCGAATCCATCATGACCGGGACATGGTCTTTTTTTGCCTGAAGAATCAGTTCGCTGATATCACTCATAGATTTCCCGTATAGACATAGCGAAGGTATTCTTCCGCCGCCTTCTTCATCGCAAAGATGGTTTCTGCGGGAGTGGGCGGGATGGTATAGCGGTAGCGGGGGAAATATCTCGAAAGATGAAGCGGGAGGTCCGGATTCAGGGAGGCGAGCCAGCGGGCTTCTTCTCTGATCCAGTCCAGGCGGTCGTTTTTGCCCGGGATCACCAGGGTGGTGACTTCCACATGGCAGGAAGAGGAGAGAAGGGCAATGGTGTTCTTTACGGAATCATAATCCCCGGACAGCTCCCGATAGAATTCCCGGTCGCCCTTAAGATCGATGTTCGCCGCATCGATCACCGGAAGGAGCTTTCGGACAATGGGTTCACTGACGCAGCCGTTGCTTACCAGCACAACTTTCTTTCCGTGCGGCCGGATGCGCCCGGCGACATCGAGAATATACTCATAGCTGATCATCATCTCGTTGTAGGTAAAGGCGATGCCGAGATTGTTTTTCGCATTCAGAATGAGATCGGCCAGCCGTTCTGCTGAGACGGTTTCATAGTCTGCGGTGGTTTCATCGCTCATGGAAATGGAATAGTTCTGACAGAACGGGCAGGCGAGATTACAGCCGTAAAACCCGCAGGAAAGAATCCATGAGCCGGGATGAAACCTCGCCAATGGTTTCTTTTCGATGGGGTCCATCGCAAGCCCCGTAATCCGCCCGTAATTGGCAGGCACATTGACGCCGTTTTCATTCTTCCGTGCCCGGCAGAAGCCGACCGCGCCTTCCTTCAGGCGGCAATGCCGGAAACACACCTCACAGGTCAGTTCACTCATGGCGGACTACTTCAAACCTTTCCAGGATCAGTTCATCATCGTCTGGATCTATGCCGCCCTTGGAACAGGCGATGCCGATCTGCTGTCTCACCGTATCCACTCCCTCAAGATCGGGAAGCAGAAGACCTCTTCTTCCGTCCGGTGTGGAACAGATCACGCCATAGCGTTTTACATCCAGTTCGGATTCATCATAGATCCGCTCCGCATCGCCCAGAACATCAACGGAGATTTCAAGATAGGGCAGCTCCGACGGCCGGATCGGATCAAAGCGCGGATCCCTGGAACAGGCGCTGACGGCATTGTGGATGATCTCTTCCGCAAGGTTTTTCCGGACTGCGGAAATCGTTCCGATACATCCTCTTAACATGCCGTGTTCGTGGATCGAAACAAAGGCACCCGCTCTTTTTTCCGTCATTTCATTGGGAAGTTTGTTTTCCGGTCTCAGAATACGGTGATGGTTCACCCAGCTTTCCACGGAAGCGCGGGCGAGTTTTACATACTCGTCCTTGCTTTCGTATTTTTCCTTCATGGATTTTTCCATGTTCGTTTCATACTGATCGAGAAAATGCCGGTTCGGATCGGATCCGAGAATCTCATAAGTCACAAATCCATAGCCTACGCCGAGGGTTGCCTCGTGGGTGAGCACGGTGGGCTTTACTGCCAGCCCGTCAAGAATGCCGGCCATGATCGTAAAGCTGCGGTGGCCGCATTCTTCTGCTTTATCCAGGAAGGCATTGTCATATTCCATGAGTTCCTCAAAGCAGGCGGAGCCCATGGTCTTCATGATTTTTTCATCGTAGACGGGACCTTCCGGCTTGAGCCCATAGGGACCGTCTGCCTTCTGGCAATGGGAAAGATCACCGCTGGCAAGGATCAGATATCTCTTATCATCTGCCTGAGCGATCTTCTGGATCAGGGTGCCGAAGCGGTAATGATCCGGCAGGGAAAGGCCGGAAAGGCCGATCCGCACCAGTTTGTAATCCCGGTATTCCTTGTTTATGAAGTACAGCGGAACCATCGTTCCCTGATCGAGATCGGGATCCCGGTCATACTGGGTTCCGGCGGGAAATCCTTCGTCCTTGCAGAGATCTGTAAGTCTTGCTGTGAAGTCTTTGTCATAGGGCTGTTTGAAACTGACACTGCGGGCCCGGTAACGGCTGAAATCCCCATAGCCGACTTCCCCTCCGGAAACATTGAACCAGTCTCTGTACAGGATGGCATGCGGGGTGGTAACAATAATGGTATCCGGCGCAAGCTCTCTGACCAGCTTTGCGCATTTCTCAAAGCTGTCCAGCGTAGGCTGAATCGCTTTCTCTTCTCCTCTGCCGATTTCTGCGACCGCAATCGGCGGGTGCGGCATCATCAAAGCTCCGATAATCATATGCAGTTCCTCTCTGAACTAATCATAATTCATCCCGGCGGGTTCTGTTCTTTCTTTTCACAGAGGAGGCCGCTATCATGGAAGTATTAAAGCCAATGGATGGGAATGATCATTCTCTTTCCGCCTGGCTGTAGGAAAAAGAACAGGAAGAGGCAGACTATGATAACCGTATTTACAGACGCAAAAACCGGAACTCCGTTATTTACCTGTGAGCTGGAAGAGGGATATCAGACCCAGACATTGTTTGAAGCATTCAGCCGGGACGGGATCACCACAGAACTGAAGTATAAGGGCATGGCCGCAAACAAAATGCCGTCGTTTTTCTTTGAAAGCGGGCATTCCTATATCTGGCAGAATACTGCAGATATGGCGGTGGGAAAGGTCAATGAAACAGGAGCCATCTGCCTGCCGTTCTGTACACTGGCAGAGCAGATGACAGGGATTGTATCGGAATTCGTGCAGGGAAATGCACAGGCCATGGGATATTACGATCTCCCCGCATCGCGGCAGGAGAAAGTGCAGAAAGAAGGCTCGGCCCAGATTGAGAGAAACTATCAGGAGCTGGTGAAGGCATCCCGGTTCTCGCAGGTTCCCGTTCAGCTGAATGTCACCGGCTGGATCATGGACGGAGCCATCGGCGTCTATTCGTGCCTGATGAAGGGAGCGAAGAAAACCGTATACTGCGCCTTCTGGCGGATCGGCATGCATGTTTCCTTTACGGTGCCGGCGATGATGAGCTTCGGCCAGCCCGGCATCAACAGCAGTGCCTGGACCATTCCTCTGGTTCTCTTCATGATCAGTGATCAGGATCCCAATGAGGAGGATCTGAAACGGATGGCACAGTTTGCGGATACGCTGGATCTGACACCGCAGTTTTCGGAGTATTCATCCCGGGTGGAAGAAAGCAACCGTCAGAATGTCCTGCAGGAAAGCGCCAGACGGGCGCAGGAAAACCAGATGATGATCAATCAGATGTGGGCTATGCATAACGCAGCCTGGGATCGGGTTGAGGCACAGCGCAATGCGCTGAGTGCGGATCTGGATGCGTTCCGGGCGGGGCTGAACCAGCAGATGGCAGCCAACGATGCATGGCGGGACCAGATGTTCTCCCCGACGCCTTCCTCCTTCAATCCTTCCGAGAGCGTGGATGACCGCATTCAGAGAATGCGCCATGAATCGATGATGGGCGTCAATACCTATGACCGGGAAGACGGGACAACGTATGAACATACGATTATGAATGACCGGGTCTTTGAAAACAATCTGGACTCGGGTGTGCATTTTGGAACCGAGAACTGGCTCGGCGACAATATTCCCGACGGATGGACGGAGCTGTTCCGCCGGAAATAATGCATGCAGGAATGCGGAAGGAAAGTAAAATTTCGATCATCCTGCAAAACAGACCGGTTCCTGCTCCGGCTGCGTTCAGACCGGCGGGAATCAGAAGAATTCGTTCGATCATAAAAACCATTCCGGTATATCACAGAGATTTCGTGATTTTCCGGAATGGCTCTTTTTTTAGATTGCGTCTCAGTTTTTGAGACTGTGAATCGGCGAGGGAATTCTGCCGCCGCGGTGCACCATGACATCCGGCTTAACGTTTTTCACCGGCATCACCGGCCCGTAGCCGAGAAGTCCGCCGAAGTTCAGGGTCTCGCCGATCTCTTTTCCGATCGCGGGAATCAGACGGCAGGCGGTAGTCTTGTTGTTGATCATTCCGATCGCGGCTTCATCCGCAATGATCGCAGCGATCGTCTCCTCGCTGGTATCGCCTGGGATGATGATCATATCGAGACCGACGGAACAGACCGCGGTCATCGCCTCGAGCTTTTCGATCGTCAGCACACCGCTTGCGGCTGCGGCAATCATGCCTTCGTCTTCGGAAACGGGAATAAAGGCACCCGAGAGTCCTCCGACCGAGGAACTCGCCATGACACCGCCTTTTTTCACCGCGTCATTCAGCATTGCCAGGCATGCCGTGGTGCCCGGGCCGCCGCAGGTCTCAAGGCCGATTTCCTCGAGGATTCGTGCGACGGAATCTCCTACCGCAGGAGTCGGGGCAAGGGAGAGATCCACGATGCCGAAGGGCACATGCAGTCTCTCTGCCGCCAGGCTGCCGACCAGCTGTCCCATGCGGGTGACCTTGAAGGCGGTCTTCTTGATGACTTCGGCAATCTCATTCATCGGTTTGTCGGCACCTGCTTCCCTGACTGCCTGTCTCACGACGCCGGGTCCGGAGACACCGACGTGGATGACGGTATCCGCTTCCGTAATGCCGTGGAACGCACCGGCCATAAAGGGGTTGTCTTCCACCGCATTGCAGAAGACGACAAGTTTGGAGGCGCCGAAGCAGCCGTTGTCCTTTGTGAGTTCCGAGCACTGCTTTACGATCTTTCCCATCAGGGCGACCGCATCCATGTTTATGCCCGCTTTGGTGGAACCGACATTGACGCTGGAACAGACGATGTCCGTGCAGGCGAGCGCTTCGGGAATGGATTCGATCAGTGCTCTGTCTCCGGGTGTCATGCCTTTCTGCACCAGAGCCGAAAAGCCGCCGATGAAATTGACGCCGACATCTTTGGCTGCCTGATCCAGTGTTTTCGCATACTTTACCGGGTCGCCGCCGCTTACCGAGACAAGCAGGGAGATCGGGGTGACGGAGATTCTCTGGTTGATGATGGGAATGCCGTATTCCCGGGAGATGTCATGAGCGGTTTTGACAAGGTTCTTTGCCTTTTCCGTGATCTTTTTATAGATCTTCTCACAGGACCGGTCGATGTCCGCATCGGCACAGTCCAGAAGGGAAATGCCCATGGTTATGGTACGGATGTCGAGGCATTCCTCATCGATCATCCGCACGGTTTCCAGAATATAATCGCTTCTCATACAACGCTCCGCTTATATTCTGTGCATCGCATTGAAGATATCTTCATGCATGACATGGATCTTGAGGCCCTGCGCTTCTCCCGCTTTTTCCAGTTCTCTCTGGAAGACGTGGTATTCATGCTTGTCTTCGGGAATGGTCACAATCATGATCATCGTAAAGATATCCTCGAGAACCTTCTGTGTGACGTCTTCGATATTGATGCCGCGGCGTGCGCATTCATTTGCCGCAAAGGCCAGAATACCCGGCCGATCCTTTCCGATTACTGAGATTACTGCCCGCATATGGTGGGCCTCCTTTCTTCTTATTTTGTTTCCTTTGCGAGTTCATCGAGACTGACCCCGCAGTAATACAATTCCATGGCCATGAAGGTCTTTACCTTGCGGATCATGTCAACCGTGGAATCCTCGCAGTTTCCCGCTGCCTTGGAGGTATTGAAGTCAAGGGTGCAGGCATCGCCGAAGCCGCCGATATTTCCCTTCCAGTTATAGATATATCTGCTGGAGCGGTTGGTATAGGTGAAGATGCTGTTGGTGAAGTCAAACTTGTAGGATTCGTTTTCATTGAATTCCGTAAGATAGCTTCCGTCTTCCTGCACTTCATAGTTCAGGCGGTGGATCAGCCGCTTCTTCAGTGTCTCCGTCACCGTATCTTCCGGAAGATCGGAAGTGATATCCGCCTCGCTGATCGAAGAGGTATCGATATCGAGATAGTTGACATAGGTATCGAGGTCTTTCTGCTTTTCCTGGCTGAGAGCCAGGGTGCTGTTTGGAATGTATTCGGCATTCGAAACGCTTTCCACATTGATCGTGATGCCGTTGGTTTTCACTTCGCATACGAAGTCGGTTTTTTCACTGACCGGCACTGTGCCGCTGATCGTCTGGGTCACCGTAGCCGACTGTACGGTGTAGTCGGGATACTGAGACAGGCCGTAGATGTCATAGATCTGATCAAACAGCTCTCTTGCCCCGGCGCTGTTGAGCTTCACGGTATAGACCGTGTTTTTGTCTTCTTCCGCTTTCTCGATGGATTCGACGGCGGAGGCGGGCACGGCATGGATGCCGAGCGGCACCAGCAGAATCTGCCGGACCTGATCGATCTCCATGTCTTCGTAGTAATTGACGGTATTGTAGGTCATATACAGGCGGCTGTCCCTGTACCATCCCTCGATCTCCGACTGCAGTCCGTCGGCGTTCATATGCTGGAGAAAATGAATCAGACCTTCATTTTCCTCACAGGTTCCGTCCATGTCATAAAAGGAGACGGAGCCGTCGGAATAATGCATGTCATAGCTCCGCTTCAGACCGGCACTGTAGGAAGAGGGCAGGCTTACGGCATCGACGGCGCTGCGGTAGGCGGCGTAGCCGGAATCGGGCGGCGCGGAAGGAGCCGGCTCGGAAGGGACACTGGTCTCTCTGGCACAGCCGGCAGTGATTGTGAGAAACATAAAAATACAGAGCAGTTTTTTTAACATAGGGCTATTGTAGCGCATTATCGACTAAGATCATCGGAATCATTTTCTCATCGTCAAGAAAGGATCCGTGATCCCCAGCGACACTCATGGAAGAATCGGTTAACGCAAGTCTCGCATCTGATTTCGAACAGGCAATGAAATCCCCGAGATAGTGCGAGTGGTCTTTTCCTTTTCCAAACAGCCCGGCATCGATCTGCTCTTCGGAAGAAAGCAGAAGGAAATCCTTTCCGAGGCAGGATTCAAACAGAGAACAGAACCGCTCTTTCGCCTCCGGCTTGACGGAGAATGCCATGAACCTCGCCTCCATGGAGGGAAGATGGTTCAGGCAGGCAAGAAGATCTGGATAGGTTCTGAGGTCGATATTGCGGACATCGAGCTGACCGTGGTCGGCCGTGATGATCACGCCGGTGCCCTTTGGAAGAGCAGAGGCAAACTGCTCGAAGAGCTGATTGATCCGCAGGGTTTCTTCCCTTGCCTGCACGGAGCAGGTCCCGTTTCTGTGCATGATCGTATCCAGAAGATCCCAGTAGGCATAGATATGGCGGAAGCGCTTTGTTCCGGCAAGTTCAATGACCTTATCCATGACAGAAGAAATATCATCACATGGGTTCGGAGCTCCCCAGGAAGGCCAGACGGAGGTTGCGGGGATCCCGGCCTCATTCAGTTCATCCACGGTTAAGCGAAGGGGAAGCACGGTTTCATAAAAATTCCTTCCGTAGTTCTTTTCGCTGTACATACCCTTGCCCAGAAAGGGAATGATGAGATCGTTCTGTTCTTCAAAATACTGGCACCAGCCAAACCATCCGGTTTCTCCGGGCGTTCTGCCGGTGCGGACCGCCGTCGTTGCGGCCGTTGTCGCGGTGGGGAATACGCTGACGAGCTCCTGGTTCAGGTTCTGAAGCAGAAAAGCGTTCTCCGGCAGATGTTTTTTCAGGATTGAGGTTCCCATCGCATCCACAAGAAACAGAACAACGCAGTCAAACCGATTCTCATTCATCCACCTGTCCAATGTGGGATTGGATGGTGAAAATGCCTCCAGACCGTAATGTTTCCGGACAGAGGAGGCGATGGAAACGATACTTTGTTCTCCGTATTCCCAGTTCACAGAATTATTGTACTCCCGGTGTTCCGCAAAAAAAGAAAAAGAATTTCTGAGGGATTGTCTCCATAGACCGCAAAAGAAAGTCAGAAGGGAGCTGTTTATCATGAGAAAAAGCATGTCCAAAAAAGAATTTGAAAATCTTGTCTGTACGATTGCGGAGAAAAATGAAGGAGGAGACCCAGATGTCTTCATGGATCTGTTCATGTCGCATCCGGAACGGTTATCCGTGCTGGTATCCCTAATGGAAGGAGAAAAAGTCGACCTGGAAAGAATCGAGATCACCGTATTCCGGGCGGATCCGACCGATTCGCAGATTCTGGTGGCGATCGGGTTTGATGAAGAAAAGCAATACCCGTTTATCTGGACAAAAGAGGTTCAGAAGTTCTGTGGTGTATTCTTTTCCGGGTATGAAAAGACCTTTGAAATGTATCTGCGCGGCAGTAATCCAACGATGACAGGGCTGCTCAGCTGAGGATTAAAGCTTCTCAAGTACGGACATCAGTCCCTTTGCGAAGGCGCTGTGACCTTCGGGAGTGAAGTGAACCCCGTCAAAACAGAGATCCACCTTCCAGGGTCTGCTGTCCGCCATGGGAATGCCTTTATTCTTTGCAAGCACAAAATACTTTTCGGTCAGCCAGATCGATTCATCGACCAGTTCTTCCGCGGGCACCCAGGCTCCCTGTTTCAGGATGACCGGGATTCCCAGCACAACGGAGAACTCATGGGAAAGAAGATCCTCGAGAAAGGCCTTCATTTTTTCTGTGGTCCTTTCCGCATCTGCATGCTGAAGAATGTCATTGGTGCCAAGCATCACAAAACAGAGATCTCCCTTTTTATAAGAAGAGAGAATCCTGCGGTAATATGGGAAATCTCTTTTCTCGGGAATGCATGTGCCGTTGGCGCCGAGATTGATGATGTCATACCCGTTCTGTTTCAGTATTCCGGTCCAGCGAACCGATTCGGGATAGCGGCTGCCAAGATAGGAACGGGGATCATAGCCATAGGTATTGGAATCGCCGATGCAGTAAAGTCGTTTCATGCCT
>JAFWCM010000296.1 GCA_017536885.1 Solobacterium sp. | reverse complement strand
TGGTTTTCGAAACCAGTCCCTTCAGCCTCTTGGGTACTTCTCCGTAACGCGCTCCATCAGTATAGCACAAGAATTGCGATGGCTCTCTGTTTTGTTATACGAATTATTCGGAAGAAATGACCTGTCCGCATCGAAATATGTGAGGGACTTCAGTGAGTTTTCAGAAATGCGAGGATCCGCTCATTGAAATCCTTCGCTTCCTCATATAACCCGTGACCGTATTCCTCATACATATACAGTTCGCTTGCGGGAATTGCTTCTTGGATCATCTGCGATGCCTCGCCGCTGACGGTCAGATCTTTCTTTCCGCCGAGGATCAGTACCGGACAGGTAATCCGGGAAAGATCATTTCGCGCATCGAAGGATTCAATCGCATCGATGTTGGCGTAAAGACGCTCATAGCTTTTCGGTTTTGCGAGAAGACCAAGCATGGGATACATCAGCCGGAAGGTTTTGAGATGTGCTTCGGAATACGTTTTCTCTGCGGTATCGATCATGAATTCCCGATGCCTGTTTTCTCCGGTCAGAGTTTTCCAGTGCTCAAGATTAGCGCGGATGTATTCGCTGCAGTACGGTGAGGTGACCACCAGAATGAGGCAGTCAACGCATTCGGGATGATCTGCGGCCAGAAGCTGGGCGACCATGCCGCCCTGGGATACGCCCATAACGCAGGCGTGTTCAAGATGGAGAATATGCATCGCGTCGGCCTGATCCTGTGCCATTTCTTTGATGGTGATGCCGCGGGGAAGATCGTTTCTGCGGCTGAACATGGTGATCGTATAGTCTTTGAAAAACGGCTTCCACGCCGGTGCTAACAACATCGCTTTTCCTTTTACCGTCGCAAGTCCGTCCGAAAGCCCCGGCAGGATCACCAATTGCCGTGACCCGCTTCCGAACGAGACATAATCCATGGTTCCGAAAGGACCGCGCACCTCTCCGTTTTTCATAGCTGCTCTTCTCTTCCTTTCTGCATTACAATGCAGTTCCATTTCTTTTTATTGATGCTGTAGGATTCACTCCGGCCTTCCAAGGGCTGAAATCCCACAGCGGTATAGCAGGCGATCGCCGGAAGATTATCTTCAAATACGGCAAGCTCTGCTTTCTCTGCCCGATAGTGATCAAAGGCAAGCTCCAGTGCCTTTTCAATCATGGCTCTGCCGATGCCTTGATTGCGCCGGGCAGGATCGACGATCACATATCCCAACCGCATGACAACAGGGGAATCATCGCTCCATCGTACCGTAAACATGCCGAGCGGGGTATCGCCTTCTTCATAAATATATGCATCACTGTTTCCGGAAAAGTGCAGATCCTGCATGCCTGGCGGCCAGGGCCCGATGATGCCGGCACACCAGCGGTAATAGACTGTCTCATCTTTTGCCCAGGAGAGAACGGTTTTGCTGTCGCTGTTCTGAAACGGCCGGAGTTTTCTTTCGTCTGCGTTCTTCATACAGAAAGGATAGCAGAGAAAGGAATACAATAAGCGGAATCTGTCTGAAAAAGAGAGTATATAAGTAGTCTGCTCAGACGAAACCGTTTATAATCGTCGGTGCGGTCAGAAAGGAGTATGTATTAATGAAAGCGAAATTTTCGGAATATCTGAACGGCATCGCTCCGTTCATGAAGAAATTGATTTCGGATCTTTCCGGGCACTATGATTATGTAAGCGTGCTCTGTACGGATACCACCGGCTTTTCGGTGTCGATTTCCCAGAAATCCAAAGCGGTAGGCAATTCCACCATGTTCACCGAACGCGGCAATGTGGTCCGGGTATATAAAGACGGTCTGTACAGCGAATATGCATTTGATCATTTTGCGGAAGACACCCTGTGTGAAACGATCAGAGAGACGCTGGACCGGCAGCTGCGTCTTCTGAAAGCGACAGGCACAGAGGTATATCATACCGGAAAGCTGAGTGATGAACCCTGCACGGTATTTGCCGAGATGGAAACAGAGATCCTGCCGGAGAACGCGGATCTTTCCGCACTGGTGGATGAGCTTTCCTCGATCAGCGATGAAGCGGTGAAAACCGGCGAGAATGTCGTTGAATGCATGGTGCGCGGTTCTTCCACCCATGTATCCAAGATGTTTCTCACTGCCAACCGCGATATGAGACAGAGCTATGTCTATTCGGAAGGCATGGTAATTCCGATTGTCATGAAGGACGGAAAGAATGAGCTCAGCACTGCCGGCGTATCCGGAAGAAAAGGACCGGAGATCTTCCGGGAGCTGAGAAACCGTCTGAAGGATACGGTGAAAACAGCCAATGAGGTGCTGAATGCCGATGCGATCGAACCGGGCGAGTATGAGATCATCACCTCGCCGGAAGTGACGGGACTGATTGCCCATGAAGCGTTCGGGCATGGCGTTGAGATGGACATGTTCGTCAAGAACCGGGCGCTTGGCGCTGAGTACATCAACAAGCGCGTCGGTTCCGATCTGGTGACCATGCATGAAGGCGCGCTTTGCGCGGAAGAGGTTTCGAGCTATGCATTCGATGATGAGGGAAATCCCGCCAGTGACACGGTGGAGATCGATCACGGAATTCTCCGGACCGGGATCTGCGATGCGCTTTCGGCTCTGCGCCTGGGCACAAAGCCGACCGGCAACGGCAAGCGGCAGGCCTTTGATCACAAGGTCTATACCCGCATGACCAATACCGTATTCGAAACCGGAACGGATTCGGTGGAGGATATGATCGCCTCCGTGAAGCACGGATATCTGCTTGCCGGCATGAAGTCCGGCATGGAAGATCCCAAACACTGGGGAATTCAGTGCATCATTGAGCGCGGATATGAAATCAAAGAAGGAAAACTCACCGGCAAGGTGTGTGCACCGATCGTGATGACCGGCTATGTTCCTGATCTGCTCAACAGCGTTTCCATGGCCGGAACCGACAGCCGTGTATTCGGAAACGGCGCCTGCGGAAAAGGACACAAGGAATGGGTCAAGGTCTCTGACGGCGGCCCGTATCTCAAAGCGAAAGCGAGGCTCGGATAATGATTGACTGGATTGTGAAATGTCTGAAGGAATCTTCCGCGGATGCCTGGGAGATCACCGACCGGAAAATCACCGGCTGGGAATTCTATTTCATCGGCCATCGGCTCGATCAGAACCGCGCCCGCGATGTGGAAAACATCGGGGTGAAGGTCTACAGGAAGTTTGACAGTTTTCTCGGAAGTGCCGGGACGGATATTCCCGTGACTGCTTCGAAAGAAGAAGTGAAAGAGAAGATCGAACTGCTTCTTGAGGAAGCGGTGCTTGTCAGAAACCCGGTCTATGAACTGAACTTCCCGAAGAACACGGAAACGGAAAAGAACACGCTTCCGGATCTTGGCACGATTGCGAAGGATTATATCGAGGTCATGAAGAGTATTGATGAAACAGAAGGGGAGTATATCAACTCCTGTGAACTGTTTGCCGAGAGTCATAAAGTCAGATATATGAACTCCAACGGAATCGATGTGACTTCCTGTTATCCCTCTTCCCTTGCGGAAGTGGTGGTCAACGCCCGCAATGAAGCACATGAGATCGAACTGTACCGGATGTATAAGAGCGGCACCTGCGACAGGGAATATCTGAAACGGGAAATTGAGGAGACGATGCGCTTCGGAAAAGACCGCCTCCATACCGAAAAGACACCGAATCTCGGAAGCTTTGATGTGGTGTTCTCCACCGACGCTTCCCTGCAGCTCTACGAGTTCTTCATCTCCCGCATGAGCACAAACATGATTTACCGGCAGTTCTCGGACTGGCAGATCGGAAAGCCGGTGGCGGAGTTCTCCGGCAAAGACCGGCTGACAATCATGGCGAGGAAGAGCCTTCCCAATTCTTCAAAGAACTGTGCGTTTGACGCCGAAGGCGCTCCGGTCAGAGATCTTGTTGTGATCGAAGACGGGGTGGCGAGGAATTATACCGGACCGCGTCAGTACGGGCAGTACCTCGGCCTGGAAGATACCTTCATCCCCGGCAACTTCGAGGTGAAGGGCGGCAGTGAAAGCGAGGAAGACCTGCGTAAGGGATCGTTTATCGAAGTCGTGGAATTCTCCGATTTCCAGACCGATGAGATCACCGGAAATATCGCCGGCGAAATCCGTCTTGCCTATCTCCACGAAAACGGAACGGTACGGGCGGTATCCGGCGGCTCGGTTTCGGGAACGATGTTCGATTTTGCAAAGACCATGCGGTTCTCCAATACGCAGAAACAGTATGACAACAGAATTGTACCGGCTGTTACCCGCCTGTGCGGGGTGACGGTAACCGGCGCATAACTGATCGGGAAAGGATGCCGGCGGGCATCTTTTCTTCTGCCCGCATGAAGGGTGCGGAATTCTTTACTTTATTGTTTTTTTTGTTAGAGTGTCACTTGTATATGGAAAAACGATTTCGTACAAAAAGTGAGATGCTTGCGTGGTTCATGAAGGGCAGTGTTCCCTATTTCGCCCTCTCTGTTTTTTTCACGCTTCTGGTCTCGCTTCTGGATATGATCAATCCCCGCATCATTTCCTTCACCGTCGACTCGGTGATCGGAGACATGCCGCCGGAGGAAGGATCGCTGATCCTGCGGTTTGTGAATCTTGTCGGGGGAATGGACGCGGTGAAAAATCAGCTGTTTCTGATTGCCGTTCTTGTGATCACAATCGCCCTTGCCCGTGCGGCTGCCCGCTACTTCTGGAAATACTTCAACGCAAAGGGTGCCGAAACCTTCATGGAACGGACCCGGAATATCGTCTTTCATCATCTGATGGAACTTCCTTCCCAATGGCACAGCGAACATCATACCGGTGATATCATCCAGCGCTGCACGTCCGACATGGAGACGATCAAGATGTTTCTTTCCGAACAGCTTTCAAGTCTCTTCCGTATCATTCCGATGATCATTCTGGCCTTTGCGTTCATGTATCACATCCATCCCCGTCTCATGCTGTATGCATTTCTGTTTCTGCCGGTGATCGGCGGCTACAGCCTTTACTTCCATCAGAAGATCGGCTCTGCCTTTCGCACTGCCGATGAAGAGGAAGGAAAGCTCTCGGCGATCGCCCAGGAGAATCTCACCGGCGTGCGGGTCGTGCGTGCCTTTGGCAAAGAGCAGTATGAAAAGAGCAGATTTGAGGCGAAGAACGAAACCTACACCAGCTACTGGATCAACCTGATGAAGCTGATGGCTTCGTTCTGGTGCTCCGGGGATGTGCTGACGGGTGCGCAGATTCTGATCCTGACATCACTCGGGGCGGTGTATTGCGTGCATGGACAGCTTACTGCCGGAGAATTCATTGCCTTTCTTACCTATAACACGATGATGATCTGGCCGGTGAGGATGCTCGGAAGAATCATCGCCAATCTCTCCAAGGCGGGCGTAAGCATCAGCCGTCTTATGGAAATCATGAATGCCGAACCGGAACGGGATGAAGAGGATGCGGTCTGTCCCGATCTTTCCGGCGACATTGTGTTTGATCATGTCAGCTACACCTTCGAAAACGGAAATAACCCGGTGATCGAAGATGTTAATTTCACGGTCAAAGCCGGCACCACGGTCGGCATCCTGGGCGGAACCGGATCGGGCAAGAGCACGCTGATGTATTTACTGGCGCGTCTTTATCCGCTGAAGGAGAAGGAAGGATCGATCACCATCTCCGGCGTGGATATCCGCCATATGAAAGCGAAATACCTCCGCCGCAATATCGGCATGGTTCTGCAGGAGCCCTATCTCTTCTCGAGAACCCTGGAGGAAAACATCCGCATCGCCAGCCGCGAAAGCGATTTTGAAGCGGTGGAGGAAGCGGCGCGGATCGCTTCCCTCGATGAGGCGGTGGAACGGTTTGAGGATGGCTTTGAAACCTTTGTCGGAGAGCGGGGCGTCACTCTCTCGGGCGGTCAGAAACAGCGGGCGGCGATTGCCCAGATGCTGGTGCGGAAGCCGCCGGTCATGGTGTTTGATGACAGCCTTTCGGCTGTCGATGCCGAGACGGATGCGAAGATCCGGGCGGCGCTTGCCGAAAATACCGCAGGATCCACGGTGATCCTGATCGCTCACCGCATCACGACATTAATGCATGCAGATGAGATTTTTGTCATGGATGACGGAAGAATCACAGAACACGGAAGCCACGGCGAACTGCTGGCGAAAAACGGAATGTACCGGAAGATCTATGATCTTCAGATGGCCGGACTGGAGGAGGAAGGATGAGCAGAAAAGAATCCGACACGCCGAATCTTCCCTGGTTCGGGATCCCGAAGCTTTTTCCGTATCTGAAGAAATACCGGAAGACGATTTTCTTCATGGTTCTTCTGGGCCTGTTTGCCTCGATCGCCGATTCCGTGATGCCGTTGTTCACAAGATATGCGATCGATCATTTCATCGGGCTTCTGACCCTGGATACCCTGGGGATCTTCATCGCTCTCTATATTATGGTGAGCCTTTTGAAATCCCTGGCGGATTTCATCTCTCTTACGATGGCGGGAAAAATAGAAATGTCCGTGAACAGGGATCTTCGAAATGCGAGCTTCAGCCATCTTCAGACCCTGTCCTTCTCCTATTTCAACCAGAACTCCGTCGGATACATCCATGCCCGGGTCATGAGCGATACCGGAAAGATCGGGGAGCTGGTGGCCTGGCGGATGATGGACTTTGTCTGGAATGCCTCCTATATGATTGCGGTCCTGGTGGTGATGTTTCAGCTCAACACCGGCCTGGCCGGACTGTTTCTGATCATCATTCCCTGTGCCGTGTTTCTGATCATGTATTTCGGCAAGAAGTACATGGCGGAAAACCGCATCATCCGCGAGATCAACTCCCGCATCACCGGCGGTTTCAACGAGGGAATCACCGGCATCCGGTCGACCAAGACGATGGCGGTCGAAGATGTCATGGAAGAGGATTTCTATAAAGAAACCCTGAATATGAAAAAGACCTCCGTCCATGCGGCGCATTACAATTCCCTGCTTCAGACCACGATGAGCGGTGTGGGCTCCTTTGCCCTGGCGCTGGTGCTCTGGAAGGGCGGCGTTCTCAGCCGGGAAGCCGCCATGGAAATCGGTACGCTTTCGGTGTTTATCTCCTATGCGGTAGGACTCATGGAGCCGATTGAGATGCTGGTGGAAACGATCGCCGGCGTCATCTCCATTCAGGCAAATATCGAACGCTTCACCAAACTCATGGAAACGGAGAGCGAGATTTTCGACCGCCCGGATGTGATCGAAGTGTATGGCGATGCCTGGCATCCGAAAAAGGAAAACTGGGAAGAACTGCACGGCGATGTGGAATTCGATGATGTGAGCTTCCGGTATCCCGACGGCAAGGAACTCGTTCTCGATCACTTCAGCCTGAAGATTCCTCAGGGAACCACCGCCGCGATCGTCGGCGAAACCGGAGCGGGAAAGACAACCCTTGTCAATCTGGTCTGCCGCTTCTATGAACCGACCGAAGGAAGGGTGCTGATCGACGGCAGAGACGCAAGAGACCGATCGCTGCTCTGGCTTCATTCCAATATCGGCTATGTGCTTCAGACACCGCATCTGTTCTCGGGAACGATCCGCGAGAATCTCCGCTACGGAAAGGAAGACGCGACCGATGAAGAGATCATGGCGGCGCTGAAGCTCGTCAATGCCGATGGCATTGTCGCAAGGATGGACAAGGGCCTTGACAGCGCGGTGGGAGAGGGCGGCAGTCAGCTCTCCACCGGAGAAAAACAGCTGCTCTCCTTTGCCCGGGCACTGCTTGCGGATCCCCGCATCCTCGTGCTGGATGAAGCGACAAGCTCCGTTGACACGATGACGGAGAAGGAGATTCAGAACGCGATCTCCACGGTGGTAAAGGGTCGCACCAGCTTTGTGATCGCCCATCGCCTTTCGACCGTCACCGACGCCGATATCATACTCGTGGTCAGGGACGGAAAGATCGTCGAACAGGGAAAACACCAGGAGCTGATGCGGGCGAAGGGATACTATCACAGCCTCTATACCCGCCAGTTTGAAGAGTCTGTTTTGGAGAATGTGAAAAACGCGGGCTGAATGTGCACAAATTGCTTTCACTGCGCGGGATGAATCGTTTCCACAAATGTGAAAACCGTGTGAAAAATTCATGGATTCCAATGTCGTGTTGTGATACATTAAGAGAGTTCAAAATATGGAGGAAAAGAAATGAAAAAGTATTTTGCAACAATTCTGTCCTCTCTGATGGCACTGTCCCTTGCGGCATGCGGCTCCGGCAGCAGCACCGCCACACCGGCACCGGCTGCGACTGAAGCACCGGCAGCGACAGCGGCACCAGAGGGCGGAAACAATCCTGCCAGCACAAATGTTGCCGACATCAAGCTCGCTGACACAAAGAATCTCGTTGAGACCACCAGCTATGAGCTGCAGAGCATGGACTATCTCGTTTCCGCTAAGACCGAAGACCATGAGTTCAATGCGAACTTCGTAGACGGTCTTCTCGAGAACGACATCTACGGAAACCTCAAGGACTGCCTTGCGGAAAGCTATGAGCAGAGCGCGGACGGTCTGAAGTGGACATTCCACCTCAAGAAGGGCATCAAATGGGTTACCGCCGACGGCGAAGAGTATGACGAGGTCAAAGCAGACGACTTCATTGCCGGTCTGCGTCACGGTGCCGAGTTCAACTCCGAAACCGGATGGCTTCTCGAAGGTGTCATCGCCGGCTACACCGATTACTATGAGGGTGAAGACCACAGCGATGCGGCATGGGAAAAGGTAGGCGTCAAGGCAGTTGATGACTACACACTCGAATACACCATGGAAGCTCCGACTCCTTACTTCCCGAGCATGACCTGCTATGCGGTTCTCTATCCGGTTAACAGAACATTCCTCGAGAGCAAGGGCGAAGGCTGCGCACTGGGCAATCCGAATATCGAATCCTGCCAGTTCGGCGTTGTCGGACCGGATTCCATCCTCTACAACGGCGGATTCATCCTGCAGTCCAACGATATCAAGTCCAGCACCGTCCTGGTAAAGAATGAAGCTTACTGGGATGCGGAGAACGTTCATCTCGACAGCGTCAAGCGCATCTATGACGACGGTTCCGACCCGTATTCCGGAATCCGCGGCTTCGAAGCAGGCACCTATGTCCGTGCCAACATCCAGCCGGTCTGGGAGGACTTCGATGAATACATGAAGAAGTATGACGGATATGTCAACCCGTCTCTTCCCGATCATTCCACCTTCGGTGTTGTCTTCAACATGAACCGTCAGGTCTTCGAGCAGTCCAACTACTGCGCAAATGATCCGGCAGCCAATGCCAACACCCACAAGGCGATCCTGAACGAAAACTTCCGCAAGGCACTCCGTGCTGCCTATGACGTAAAGGCATACAACATGGTCTCCTCTCCGGAAGCGATCGCTCTGTCCATGATCCGCAACATCAACAACGACTCCAACATCGTAAGAACCAGCGACGGAAAAGCATACGGCGAACTCGTCAATGAAGCTTATGCGGAAATTGCCGGCGATGAAACTGCCGATCTCACCGATGGTCAGTATCCCTGGCTGAGCAAGGACTCCGCGCTCAAGTACATCGAAGCTGCCAAGGCAGACGGAATCGAATTCCCGGTTCACCTCGACATGCT
>JAFWCM010000295.1 GCA_017536885.1 Solobacterium sp. | reverse complement strand
CGGAAAGCATCTCTCACACGCAAACTTCTTCGAGAATGAAATGCAGTTTCTGATCAGTGCGATCAGTTACAATATTTTCCACATCTTCCAGAACACAGTTCTCAAAGGAAATGATGCATTGATGACAATGAACAGCTTCCGACTGAAATTTCAGAAGATTGCAGTAAAGGTCACAAGCCATGCACGCAAGCTTAAACTGAGTTTCAGCAGCGCATACCAGTATCGCTGGCAGTTCATGGAATATTGGAACAGGGTGTTGCTTATTTGACAATCAGTCCCATACTTATCAGGACAGCTGATAAGACTGTCCTCTTTCATCATGCATACAGGCGGAACTGCCCGTTCACTTAACTTGATACGGTCTCAATTCGACCGTTTATTTTTGGTGTTCATCATGCTATGAATATTTCAGGTTGTATAAAATAAAGATAACAACTTTGTCCTTCCTTCATCATTTAGCGAGGTATATATGAATCCAAGAGAGAAGACCCTGAAAGAACTTCAGGAGTATACCGACAAGGAACTGATTCAGAAAAAGTATTATGAACTGCGGAATGATCCAGTTGCTTTGAAACAATATGCAGCGGAAATCGAAGATACCGTTCGGGAACAGCATATCCTTCTGTTTGATTTTCCATTTGTGCATCATCCCGATTTGCTAAGAGAATCTGATCTTTATCCGCATCTTTCGATCTCTCACGTTTCAAATGTCAATGTGGTTCGTCATCTCCGCTATACCCCAGTATTTGAGCATAGTCATTCGTTTTTTACTGTTCTCTATGTTCTCTCCGGACAATGCGGGCATACGGTTAACGGTATAGATGTTCCGATGGCAGAAGGAGATGTATTTTTCCTTCCTCCATATGCAAAGCAGACGATTTCTGTCTTTGACGACAGTATCGTATTAAACATCCATATTCGCCGAGACACCTTCGGCGACTACTTCTTCAATGTGCTTCGCCGCAACAGTATTCTCTCCAATTTCTTTATCAACAGCCTGTATACCACTGAACCGATCCAAGGGATTCTGTTCCATACCGGTACAAACGAAGAAATCCAGGACCTCTTTCTTGAAATGTATCGGGAAGCACGGCTTGATGATCAGTACAGCTGGCGTATACTCGACAATATGGTTCCAATTTTGTTTGCCACCCTTCTACGAGGCCACTCAGACAGCATTGAATACATTGGAGAGGATGCCCGTGATAAGCTGCGCAGCCAGCGTGTAGCCATACTGAGCTATATTAATGATCATTTCCGTACAATAACACTTGAAGAACTTGCGGATGTATTTCACTACAGTGTCCCTCACATTTCCAAGCTGATTCAAAATGAAGCAGGAATCGGATTTGCGACACTGGTGCGGCAGGTTCGGATGAATCACGCTACTGCCTTATTGCGAAATACACATACTCCCGTTTCAGAAATCAGCTATCTGGTCGGCTATGAAAACCCAGAATCATTCATCCGGGCATTCAAGAAAGAATATAAGGTTTCTCCTTCCGCATATCGGAAGAAGAATGTTCCGGCTGAAGAATAAGATTACTCCGCTGCCTTCAGGTGCTGGGTCTCTTCGATCTCAGCAATCATATCGATGCGGGTCTGATGACGTCCGCCTTCATACTCTGCGCCAAGCCATTCATCCACGATCATCTTTGCGGTTTCAATTCCGATGACTCTGGCACCGAAAGAAATGATGTTTGTGTTGTTGTGCTGTTTAGAGAGCTTTGCGGTATAGGGATCACTGCACACGCAGGCACGGATCCCTTTTACTTTGTTTGCGGCTAATGAGATTCCGACACCGGTTCCGCAGATCAGCACGCCGCAGTCGGCATCCTTGTCCGCCACCATGCGTGCAACCTTATATCCTGATACCGGATAGTTAAATCGTTCTGTGCTGTCGGTACCGACATTGACTACCTCAATTCCTTTGGATTCCAGATACGCTTTGATCTCATTTTTCATGTCCACTGCGACATGATCATTTCCAATTGCGATTTTCATACTTTCTCTCCTGTTTCATTCTGTTGATTCAGCAGTCTGATCATTTCATTAAATACGGGATATGCTTCCTTCGGCACCATCGTCGAAGGAAGCGTGGCCCGGATTTCTGCGATGGACATGCGTCCAGCAAAGTTGTTTACAAGCGGATCATTTGCGAGCTTCGGCATAACAGATACAAAGTACTCTTTTGCGGCTGGTTCTTTCAGAAGATCCCTCAGAATACTGTCATCGCTGTATTTGCCTGCTTTAAACGTCAGGTCTGTTTTATACGAATACTCATATACGCCTGATCCCAATATTTCCATTCCCCGTTGCGGAAGAATCACTTCCGATTCGGTATTTTCGGGAACTGTCACCTTCGCATGAATCTTTCCATTTTTGCAGGACAGTTCACACCCAAGCGTACCGTAGGGTGTTTCGTAAGATGCGTTTACTTCTTCAATTCCGCGGATAAGGCGCGGTTCAATACGGCTTCTGTGGTAACCCGGTTCCAGTTTCTGAATGCCTGCCAGCTCGGTTACCATCCAGTTGCCGATCGAGGCAAATCCATACTGATTAAATGAATTCATTGCGAACGGATTAATACTGTGATCCGGATTTACCCCGTCCCAGAGTTCCCAAACCGTTGTCGCGCCGAGATTCACCTCATACAGCCAGGACGGGCAGTCTTCTTTCATCAGAATGTCTCCGGCAAGGGAATGCCGTCCGTTCTGGCTCAGAACATGAGGGAGATATTCTGTTCCGACAAACCCGGTACGCAGATGTTTCTTGTTCTTGATGAGATTGAGTTCCAGTTTTTCGAGAATGCGTTGACGGTCTTTTTCTTCCGCAAGATTGAAGTAAAGAATCAGCGCAGTTGCCGTCTGCGTTTCTGACATGATCCGGCCGGTACGAGTAATGTATTCCTCACGGAACGCCGCAAGCACATTGTGATAGAGCGTGTCATATTCGGCAGCGTCCGTATCTCTTCCAAGCAGCATTGCGGCTTTGCGCAGGATATCAATTGAATTGAGATAATACACATTCCCAATCAGATGCGTATCCGTGCCGCCGCCTTTTTCATCCATGGATGGCTTCATCTCTCCCTTGGGAGGCTGACGGAACGGTCCCTTCGGAGCATCCAGAGCTACCCAGTCGCCGAACTGGGAGGAGTTTTCCGGCTGCAGCAGCAGGCCCTCCCCTGCTTCTCTGCGGGTAAACTCCACACAGCCTTTGATGCTGTCATATTGATCCTTCAGGACACGCAGATCCCCATAGGTCTGATATATCTCCCACGGAACGATTGCTGCGGCATCATGCCAGATTGATACACATACATGCGTGCGCAGGATATCCGGTACCGTCAGAGGTACTCCGAATGTATCTGTCTGCTCAATCTTCAGATCGCCGAGCCACTTGCGGTAGAACAGTGCCAGATCGCCATGGAGCAGTGCGGTCGGCAGGAAGATCTCCGCATCACCCGTATAACCAAGACGTTCATCCCGCTGCGGGCAGTCCATCGGCACATCCATGTAGTTGGAGCGCATTGTCCAGTCAATGTTCTGCCAGAGTTTTGTCACTTTTTCATTCGAGCAGGCAAAGGTTCCGCTGCGGGCAAAATCTGTATGCATGACACAGCCCGTAAAATCCTCCGCATGTACCTCTTCAAGCCCTTCCACGCTTACATAGCGGAAGCCATGAAAGGTAAATTCCGGTCGGAAGAGATCTTCCCTGCCGCTGCAGATGAAGTGATCCTCTGCATTTGCGGTACGAAGATTTGTTGTGAACAGTTCGCCGGTTTCATCCAGCATTTCACCATGCTTAAGGACGACCTCGGTTCCTTTTCTGCAGGAGAGTTTTGCTTCAACAACACCCGCAAAATTCTGTCCGAAATCAAGCAATGTCTTGCCGGATGGTGTATGAATCACTTCCTTAACCGGGATCCGTTCGGTAATACGGACCGGCTCATCGATCTGTCCGATCAGCTGTTCCTTCGGATAATCATATCGTTCAACCGGCCGCACTTTCTGTTCTTCCAGAGAGAAATCAATTATTTCTCCGTGGTAGAACTCTCCATATCGATGAATTCCGGTCGTTGATTCCCAGCTTTTATCGGTGCAGATCGTTTCTGTTGTTCCGTCTTCATAAAGGACATTGATTTCTGCAATTACTGCAGTACGGGTTCCGTAGTGACTTCCCTGGTTATAGAATCCAAGGATCCCCTTATACCAGCCGTTAGCGGCAGTGATTTCAATGACATTCTTTTCCTGCAGATAATCCGTCAGATCATACGTCTGATACTGCAGACGCCCTTGATACGACGTCCAGCCCGGAGCGAAGAAGTTATCACTGACACGCCTGTCGTTTACATGAACCGTATAGATTCCAAGTGCCGAAACATACGCCCGCGCCTTTTTCACCGGTTTGGACAGGCTGAACCTCCTTCGGAATACTGCTGCCGGTTGAAGATCATCTTCAAATCCATGCGTGATAAAATCCGCATCGAACCGCGATCCTTCCAACATACCGGTTTCAAACGATGCTGATACGGAAGCGGTCTCTCCGGCATTATCCGTCACATTTACTGTCACGTTATATTCAGTCTTTGCCTGTAATTGTTTTCCGGCATATACGTGATATAAAGACTGTTCTGTATCAAGCACACCGGAATCCCAGACAACATTTTCTGCGGTTGAAACAAGAATCCTGCAGGACGCCTGTTTCACATTCTTCCTTCCAGAATGAAGTTTCCATGAAAATGCAGGTTCAGGTACATCCAGTCCGATGGGATTACTTCTGTATTCTGTTTTAAGATCATATACTTCCAGCATCCTGCGTTCCTCCTTCAGTTATTTTTTTGTATTCATCTCTTTTTTCGCATAAGCGGCTGCGCCGATTACGCATTTTTCCCGTTCATCCTCTGTAAAGATCAGGTCAAGATCATTATACGGAAGCGGTTTACGCACCTTCTCCATAATCTTTTCCCGGAAGGTCTCCATCGGGAATCCATTCATATTGAAGACACCTCCTCCGATAAGTACATGATCCGGATCGAGAATGTTGATTTCCGTGGCAGCTGCCAGTGACATCAGATTCAAAAACTCCGCCAGTTTCGGATCATCCGCATGCCTCAGAAACAGATCTTTGATCTCGGTTTCCGGAAACTGTTCCCTCTGAAGCTTTGCCAGCGCTTTTCCTCCGGCAGCTGCTTCAAGGCATCCTTTATTTCCGCAGCCACAGGGTTCCTCACTTCCGGCAACCGGAATATGTCCGAGTTCTCCTGCTGTGCCATGGCGCCCGACTAACGGAATACCGTTAATCGCTATCGCATTCCCGATTCCGGTTCCATAGTAGATACCGCATGTTATTCCTGCTTCATCTACATGATATTTCGCCATATCATAACAGAGCGCATATGTGACATCCCGCTCCGCATAAACCGGAATTCCGAGTTTTTCAGACAGTATCTCACATACCGGAAGATTCTCCATAAACGGAATATTCGGTGCCTGAATCACAGCGCTGCGGTCCGCATTCAGCGTGGCAGGAAATCCGATTGCGGCAGCTTCAATTTCCATATTCTCTGAAAAGCTGCGAATCGTTTCTGCAAGATCAGCAAGTACATCTCCGGAGTGCAGTATTGTTTTGACAGGAACCTTGTCGAATTTCAACAATGTTCCGTTATCATCAACTGCTCCGATTCGGAAGTTTGTTCCGCCGATATCAATTCCGATCATCGTCATATTCAGTCCCTCTTTTCTGTAAGTGTGAATCTGAGGGCGGCAGCCTCATTTTTGAGATGCAGGATACCGTCCTCTGATTATTGAATAATCATTCTGTAAATCACTTTTTCTTCTTATCGTCAAATCCAAAGACAAGGCCCAAGATGAATGCCAGTCCGAAACCGACCGCGCATGCGATAACTCCCTTTGTAAAGTTTCCTGCAGGACCGCCCGTATAACCAAGCGCATTCAGGAAGTTTCCGGAAGCCATGGTGTAGAAGCTGGCTTTGAAGAGACCGCAGAGCAGGCCGCCGATACCGCCGGCAATAACCTGATATGCCATTGCTTTTTTATTCTGCAGCAGTAGCCCGAAGAGTGTCGGTTCGGAAAGACCGCCGAGGATCAGCGTCATGGCATTCGCGCCTGCAATCTGTTTTTCTTCTCCCTTGGAGCGGATAAAGTAAGCAAGTGCAATACCCATGATCGTATACTGTGCAACTGTGGAGCCCGCAAGAACGATTGGGTCGTTTCCGATGGTCATCATGTTGATGATTGCCATCTGGATAACCGCAATATGCATGCCAGTTGCGATCATAAACATCCAGAGCGCACCGATAAGTGCTACTGCCACAGGACCTGCAACGTTATAGATCGCGCCGATGATTTTTGTGATGAGTACACCGATCCAGTTGCCGATCGGAGCCAGAAGACAGAGCGTGACTGGAACCATGATCAGCAGTGTGAGGAACGGAACACCAATGGTTTTGACAGACTTCGGTGTAATCCTCTCTACAAACGGATATACATAGCTTAGTGCCCAGACAGCAAACAGCGGAGGAAGGATTGCCTGAGAATAATTGTTCAGCTGCATCGGCAGGAAGCCGTAGATGCTGAAGGGTTCTCCTGCAGCTACAATCGAAATGATTTCAGGCGCAACCAGCATACAGCCGAGTACCAGCGCCATCTGAACATTCGTCTTGCGCTTTCTCGCTGCACTCCAGGCCACATAAACCGGGAGGAAGTAGAATCCAAGGTTACCCACGAAGTTCAGTGTCTGCATGAACTGGGTTTCCGGTGCGAGTACATTGAGCAGATCTGGTCCCAGCATTGAGTAGAACATCCGGAAGAATCCGGCGCCAAGCATGATTGGAAGTACCGGTGCGACAGATCCGGAGAGATAATCCAGAACTGCGGAAGGGAGTTTCTTCAGATCGAAGCCTTTCTTTGCGGCAGACTCATCCAGAACTTCATCAATCGCAGCAGCTTCCGCCACCCCTGCGATTTCGCAAAACTCTTTGTAGATCTCGGCTACTGTCGGGCCGAGAATAATCTGGAACTGATCACCTGAGAAATTCGTTCCAAGGACGCCTTTGATTCCTTTAACACCATCCGCATTCACTTTGGATTTGTCCTTTAATGTGAGGCGGAGACGTGTCATACAGTGGAATGCGCCAGTCAGGTTTTCTTTACCACCAACTTGTTCCAGGATGCTGTTGCATAATTCTGTGTACTTAGCCATCTTTTTTTACTCCTTTTTCTTTTCCTGACTCTATCCTAGGTGTTTGCGAGAACATGCAACAGGTGCATATCGAGGATGTAAAATTGACATTTTTTAAGGCTATTCTCCGGATAAATGTTGGTAATGCGTATCATGCTTCAGATTCAAAGATGCCATAGTGGTATTCAAAGTATGCATCCTGCAGCGAGATCGGCTGATCGTTTTTGCAAATATCCTTAATGAGATAAGTTCCTTTG
>JAFWCM010000294.1 GCA_017536885.1 Solobacterium sp. | reverse complement strand
GATAAAGGCGATTCTTGCCATATAGCCGCACCCTTCGAGGAATGCCAGGAAGAAGAACAGCACCAGCATCTGCGGCACAAAGCCGAGCACGGCACCCACACCGGCGACAATACCGTCTAGGATCAGGCCATAGAGCCAGGAACCTTCCTGTACGCCGATCGAAACGAGAAGCGAGCTTACGGCATTGGGTACGATCTCTCCGAACAGCACGTCATTAACCCAGTCGGTGAGATTCGTGCCGACCGTATTGATCGTGAAGTAGTAGACGATAAACATCACGAGAAGGAAGATCGGGATCGCGAGCCACCGGTTGGTCACAATCCGGTCGATCTTGTCACTTAATGTCATCTGACCGGCGCTCTGTTTGACATAGGCCCCTTTCAGAAGATCCGTGATCTTCTCATAGCGCTCGTTGGTGATGATCGATTCGGCATCGTCATCCAGTTTGTCTTCGACTGCCTTGGTGAATTCCTCACATCCGGAAGCGACAGACGAAGAGAGCTTGAGGGCTTCCAGCGCCTTCTCATCGCGTTCAAACACCTTAACGCCATAGAAGCGCTTCTTGCTTTCCTCCACCGAAAGAAGCGAAGCGATGGAACTGACCGCCTGTTCCACCGGGGCGGAATAGGTCATGGCTTTCGGCAGTTCGCGGTTCTTCGCGGCATCGATCGCAGCTTCCGCCGCTTCGATCGTTCCGGTTCCCTTTAATGCGGAGATCTTTACGATCCGGCAGCCAAGCTCTTTTCCGATCTTTGCGAAGTCGATGTGATCGCCCCGCTTTTCCACGAGGTCCATCATATTGACGGCAAGCACCATCGGAATGCCGAGCTCTGCCAGCTGGGTGGAGAGATACAGGTTCCGCTCAAGGTTGGTGCCGTCGACGATATTCAGAATGGCATCCGGCTTTTCTTCAATCAGATACTTTCTCGATACGACTTCTTCCAGGGTATAGGGAGAAAGCGAATAGATGCCGGGCAGATCCTGAATTGTGACGCCCTCATGTCCCTTCAGCTTTCCCTCCTTTTTCTCCACGGTTACGCCGGGCCAGTTGCCGACATACTGGTTGGCACCGGTCAGGCAGTTGAATAATGTCGTCTTGCCGCAGTTGGGATTGCCGGCAAGCGCAATCACGGTTTTGTTTTTCATATATGCCCCCTTATTGCTAACAAACTTCAATCATCTCCGCATCCCCTTTGCGGATTGAGAGTTCGTAGTTTCGTACGGTCACTTCCACCGGGTCACCCAGCGGTGCGACCTTTCTTACATAGACAGAGACCCCTTTGGTAATTCCCATGTCCATGATTCTGCGTTTGATCGCCCCTTCGCCATGGAGTTTCACCACTTTGACGGTTTCCCCTATCGCAGCATCTCTCAGTGTTCTCATAGATTCCATCCCCCTTTTTCTTTTAAATACCGATCTTGGACGCGAGCGTTCGGTCCAGAGCGATTCTTGTATTCTTGACATCTACAATCACGTTTCCGCCAAGTTCGGAAACGATGCGCACGGTTCCTCCGACATGAAACCCCAGATCCTCCAGGTGTTTCTTTGTCTCGGGTTTTCCGGCAATGTGTACAATCGTGTTTTCTTCTCCGATATTCGCAAATGTCAGCGGCATCATCTGTTCTCCTTTTTCTGTTGTTTGTTAGTATTAGCTAACCATCGTTAGTTTAATATAACTAACCAAGATAGTCAATACCGCAGAAAAAAATATGCGCCATGCAATGCACAGCGCATACAGCAGATTCTGTCTCTGGTTTTAAGGTACTTACTAATTACGGCTCGACGACGTTGAAGGTAATTTCAAACTCGGTCATGTATTTGAGAAGACGCACCAGAGCTCCTCTGTCGCCTTCGCATCCCACATTCTGCACCGCTTCCTTATTGCCTGCCATCATCCCCAGCAGCTGAATTTTACTGCAGGTGATTGTGGCTTCCGCATCCTCTTTCTGCATGCCGGAGTACGCCAGCAATACTCCCGAGGTGCGCTTGAGATAGAAGCATTCACCGATATCTTCCACCTTGAGGTTCAGTGTCACATCATCCTTTTCCGCCGCATTGGCATCGGTGCTGATGCGGATGAAATCCAGCATCATCATCGGGGTCATGGCCGCCTTGACCTCAAGGCCTCCGGTGGCGGCGATGCCATGGATCGCCTGGTTTCCTTCTCTGAGCTCGAGAGCACCGGTCAGATAGGCATTGCGCCAGGTTCCGCTTTCTGCCTGATAGCCGAGCTGTTCCAGGGCATCGGCGCAGAGCTCTCTTGCCTCTTTGTTGGAAGGATCCGCAAATACCAGTTCTTTCATGACCTGGGCTACCCACTGATATTCGCCCTTTTCAAAGTCTTCCCTTGCCTTTTCAATGACAGGTCTTGCACTGGCAAGATACTCTGCCCACTTCTTTCCGGCATCTTCCGGCGAGAGCGGATTGAGGTTGACGGGGTTGGCATCATACCATCCCATGTACTTCTGATAGACTGCCTTGGCATTGTGAGACAAAGTTCCGTAATACTGTCTGGTGTACCATACCCGGTTCAGCTTCTCCGGCAGTTTCAGCTTCCGAGAGATCTCTGCGGAGGTATAGCCGAGGTTGATGTAATGGAGAGTCTGATCATGAATGAACTGATAGATCGCAGCGGTGTTTTCCATGTATTCCCTGATCTCCGCATTGCCCCAGTGCGGCCAGTTGTGGGACTGGAATACGACATCGGTGTTATCCCCGAAGAGCTGTTCGGATTCAAGGATATATTTCGCCCAGGCAAGGGCATCTCTGACCTCTGCGCCGCGCAGGGTGTAGAGGTTATGCAATGTCCCGGTGCAGTTTTCCGCCATCCAGAGAGCCCGGTATTTCGGGAAGAAGGCATTCATCTCCGAAGGTGCTTCCGTACCCGGAGTCAGCTGGAACTGAATCTCGAGGCCATCGATCACCAGGGTCTCATTGGCCTTGATTTCATAGGTCGGAGCGATAAGTCCGGTATTTCCGGTTGCCTGGCCAAGACCGATTCCGATCGCCATCTTGCCGGTATTGCCCGCATCTAATAATACGCCGTACTGATACTGAGCACGTCTTGCCATGGCTCTTCCGGCATAGATATTCTCACTGATCGCGTATTTCAGAAATCCCTCGGGAGCGATCACCGGCACCTTGCCGGAAGAAAGCTGTTCGGCAAAGGAAAGCCTTCCGTCTGCCGCCTGATCTCTTTGGATCACGCCCAGCACGCCGCCGTAGTGATCGACGTGAGAGTGACTGTACAGCACTGCTTTGATATCCAGAGGTCCGAAATGCTTTTCCATCAGAGCTTTGCCCGCTGCCATGTTCTGTGTGCACATCATGACATCAAATACAATCCAGCCATGGTCCGTACGGATGAAGGTCGCATTCGCCATGTCATATCCTCTGACCTGATAAATTCCGTCACACACTTCAAACAGGCCGGCATAGGTATTGTACAGGGTATGACGCCAGAGGCTCGGATTCACCGTATCCGGTGCCTTCTCGCAGTCTTTCATATATTCATACTCCGCGTTATCCCAGACCACTCTGCCTTCATCATTCTTCACGACCAGACCATCCGTCGCTTCGATGAGTCCTTTCAGAGCGCATTGCTTCTCTCTTTCATCATCAAAGTTCAGAATGTTATACCACTCTGCGTTTTTGGCCGCGGTAATGGCGGTCGCCTCTTTGTTCTTGTACATGGATAGTACTCCTTTCTTTATCTGTTTTCCTCTTATTACAGAATAAACGCTTCCCATTTTTTCTTCAATGTTTCCTCCGGCATCCCCTGTAAAACTGCATGGCTTTGGCAGGTGAAATCAGAGAAAAGCAGTGACAGATTCTTTATGGGAAGCGTATTCAATATTGGAATGCCGGTCAGAATTATCGTTTGGCAAAAGCATAATAAAAGAGGAACTTAACGTTCCTCTGATATTAATCAAAAGTTGATCAGACTTTGTCTCACAGGACAAATTACTTATTGGTTGCGAGAACGTAGCCGGCACCAGCCATGACGATCAGAGCTCCGCCCATCATGACATAGTAAGCTGTGTTGTCACTCTCACCGGTGTTGGGAACGCCGCTTCTGGAGCCTGCACCAGCAGCTGCTGCTCCGCTGCCGCTGTAGATGTTGTACAGAAGCTTGCCGTTGCCATCAAATACGTTGCCTGCAGATGTTGTGAATGTTCCGTCACCGTTGGAAGTAACGATCTGACCGTTAACGATGAAGGGGCATCCTTTGCCGCCAAGAGCCGGGTTGCTTACAGCGCACGGATTGTACACTGTTCCTTTGGAAGAGTCATCATCATCCTTTTTCGGCTCATACGGTTCATCACTGTGATGATGAGGATCCGGGCTCCATTTCGGAGGCCACGGCCACGGGTTTCTCTCTGCAAGTACGGAAATCGGTGCACCCGCAAT
>JAFWCM010000005.1 GCA_017536885.1 Solobacterium sp. | reverse complement strand
GCCCGGCGTTTTTCATCAGCCCGCGGAAACAACCGGCAGCTCCGCATCCACGGAAACGGGGTCAATCCGGGTATCATTGAAATCCGGTGTGGGTTCTTCTGTTTTATCGTCAGTTTTTCAAAAGAAAAAGGTACGCCTCGATTGGCTGTTCAAAGAAAAAAACCAGGCATCTCCCCGTTCGAAACAGGGAAGCCTTTCGGATTCGGAGAATGAGTTTTCATTTTGCCGGATCAACCCCGTATGAACTGTAACCAGTTGACCAAAAGCTGACCGCAGATAAATAAAAACCGCAGGATTATGCGGTTTATAATAATAAGTGCGGATGACAGGAAACGTCCAAAGTGTTTCAAGCCTTATCAGAATCGCTTATTTATGCGGTTTTTCAATGTTTTCGAACCATGAAATATGAACGTTTTTTCGGAAAAGTTGCCCACGGAGTTGCCCACGCCTATTTCATCAAACCGGACATTGTGCTGATCATCGCATCATCTGAATTCTTCAGAAGATGGGTGTATGTTTTCAGGGTCTGCTCGATCGTGGAATGCCCCAGGTATTTACTGACTGCCACGATGTTGCACCCGTTATTGATCGCATTGGTGGCAAATGAGTGCCGGAGATCGTGGATCCGAATTTTCTTAACACCGGATGCCTTGACCGCTTTTCTGAATGCTGCATCGATCATAGTAGGGCTGAGCGGATCGTCATTCCCGAACAGGTATCCGCTGTTCTGTTCTGCCAGTGGCTTAAGCTTCTCCCATAGCTGAGGCAGTAACCGGATTGTCCGGTTCTGCTTCGTTTTGGTGGGCTTCCGGCCTTCTGTGGCAGTTCTTTGGCTGGCATGGATGTTTGCCCATCCATCCTTCAAATCGTCTGCCTGAATAGCTATTCCTTCGCCTCTGCGCATGCCTGTCCAGTACAGCGTCTCGAAGTACAGCGAATAGATCGGCTTATCGACGCAGGAGAGGAACCTCTGGAACTCATCCGGGGTCCACACATCCATCTCATGCATCAGTTCCTGATTGGTCAGCTTCAGCGGTTTGATACAGGCTGCAGTGTTCGGAAGATCGTGGATCTGATTCGCATACCTGAAAACGGACCTGACAAACTGGATCGTGATGTTCTTGGTCTTGGTTGATACCTCCTGATCGGCAAGCAAGCCCCGCCACTGGATCAGCTCCGCCTTGGTTATCTCTCCGATCGGACGGTCGAGGAACTCCGAGAAGCGCTTTTCGAAGTGTTCCCGGTGTTTTATCTTCACCTCGGCCGAAGACTGGCTGTATGCTTCCCATTCGGAGATCATCGCCCGGAATGTCGGCGATACCGTCTTTGCTTCCTGAACCGCCTTGTGTGCTTCCGCTTCCCAGGCCTTCGCTTCACGCTTGGTGCGAAAGCCTCTTTTTTTTACCCATTTCACAGATCCGTCAGGCTGGATCTGTTTCATGTTCACGTAATAGGTTTTACGCTTTTCATCGAAACTGATTGCCATGTTTTTCACCTCCTTGTGGTAACATGGAGGTATAGAAAAAGATCCCCGCAGGTTCTGATTCTATACCGGATCTTAGCAGTGACAGCTGCTGAGATTTTTTTTATTCTTCAATTAAGTCCAACGTACTTCTTAATGCTTTAAGAGCTTTTTCTCTTTTGTTGTCATCAGTGATGTGAGAGAGTTTCAGTTCGAGTACCTCCAAGAAATTATATACGGCTGGATCAAGAACTTCATCATCATCTATAGGTCTGCCTTCAGTTGCATTGTAAAGAGGGTCATAATTCTGTCTGGGGACATCATATCCTGCAAGCCATGCTTCATTTACGTCAAGCGCACGAGCAATCTTTTCAAGATTCGATCCTTTCGGCTCATATTTTCCTTGAGCATAATTTGATATCGTTCCTGGAGCAATTCCGGTCTTGTTTGCAACATCGATCTGCCTGAGTTTCTTTTCTTTAAGTACTTCATTAAATCTCTGAGCGAATGTTTCCATAATCTTCTTCTCTTTTCTGTTTTCTTTATAATACCGGAATAATCCGAACAAAAAAAGCGACAAAGCGTGAAAAACACGTTTTTTTGCTTGACAACGTGAACTGCACGTACTACCATGTGAAACGTGAGTATCACGTACACAAATTACTGGAAAGGAGGGAATAATGAGCGATAAGCCAGAATTCAATTACTCGAAACTGCGAGGAAAGATAGTCGAAAAATACGGCACGATCAAAGCAGTCTCGGAGAAAACCGGAATCAGGGGCGAACTATTCACTGATGCATTTAAGGGCCGCCGAACATTTACACAGGCCGAGATATATGTACTCAGTGAAGCACTTGAGATTCCAAAAGAAGATCTAGCATCTTATTTTTTTGAGACCTAATACGTGAAATACACGTACCGAAAAGACTTTCGGACATTTTTGACCGAAAGCGTCGAAAGAAAGGAGAACGAATGGAATTATCAATTTTCAACAATCAGGATTTCGGCTCGATCAGAGTCACAAGTATTAACGGAGACCCGTGGTTCGTTGCGGTAGATGTCTGCAGGGCACTGGAGATTGGAAACAGCCGTATGGCTACAGATCGTCTTGATGATGATGAAAAATCTACCGTCAGTTTAACTGACACCAGCTCAAACGGAGTTGAACAGAGGCGTGAAATGATCGTGGTAAACGAACCCGGCCTGTACGCACTAGTCCTCGGTTCACGCAAACCAGAGGCAAAGGCATTCAAGCGTTGGATCACTCATGAGGTGGTGCCATCAATCCGGAAGTACGGTGCCTATGCGACAGAGACAACGATCGACAACATTCTTAATGATCCTGACTTTGGCATCCGGTTGCTCAGCGATCTAAAAGCTGAACGGCAGAAGGTGGCGGTGCTCAAAGCGAGGAATGAGGAGATGCGTCCGAAGGAGATCTTCGCTGATGCGGTATCGGCTTCTCACACATCCATCCTGATCGGGGATCTTGCCAAGCTGATTAAGCAAAACGGCTATGACATCGGCCAGAAGCGGTTATTTCAGTGGCTGAGAGACAACGACTATCTGATCAAGAACGGAAGCAGTAAGAATATGCCGACACAGAAGGCTATGGATCTGGGACTGTTCGAGGTTAAAGAGCGCACGATCAACAACCCGGACGGATCGATCAGGGTCACCAAGACCACGAAGGTGACAGGAAAAGGTCAGGTTTACTTCATCAACAAGTTTATTCAAAAGGAGTGAACATCATGAAAACTGCAGCCGACATTCTCACTGCATCTTATCTGAACAAATCGGACATCAGAAAGCTGTTCGGTGTAGGCCAGCGGGAGGCGGTGAAGATCTATGATTTGGCGTTTCAACTGGACAAGGAACAGCTCGGCATCAACCAAATTTATGACTACAAGGTCAGAATCACTTCGGTTTGCAAAGTGACAGGAATACCTCTAAGTGTCCTGCACAAGCAGAACGAACACGGCAACACACAAAAAGAACCTGTTGGCGCAGGTTCTAAGTAGAAAGGAACTCTTTCTTAAATGAAACAAGCAAATTATAACACGATCCGAGAATGGGTCTTCACGCTTCTGGTTGCATCGGTCATAGCAGTTCTGATGGTAGGTGCTTTCTTCGGGGCGGCGATCCAGCATCAGGATCGGATCAATGCGATCGCGATCATGGAGGTGTCCGAATGACAGAACTTAACTTTTTTGGCAAACGCCACCGGCAGGCAGCTTCACCACTGCCGATCGACATCAGCGTCACTGTCGGCAAGACCAATGTATGTGTTATCTTCAGGCGCAACGCTCTTCCTGTCGTGAAGACTAATGACTACGTAAAGTTCGCAGTAGCGGACGGAAGGCTCTACTTCGACTTCAGCGATGACCGCGACGGATACAAGATCAGGAAAAAGGACTCGGCCACAACATCACGGGCATTCGTGTGCGGCGAAAGCGGGAAGATGGCATTAAAGGCGTTCGAGGGTGACTGGATCCTCCGGTACGATCCCGAAACCAAGCATTATTTTATTGGCAAAGAATCAGGCGTTTCTGAGGAGGTGGGCGAATGATTTTGAAAAACAGAGAAGTCAGCTTCAAATGCTGCTACGAGTTGGACGTCAAAGTATTTAAAGACTGGGCAGGCGGACTGATTGCGTCGGAGGTAGGAGCGAAATATATTTCAAACAACAACGAAATCTATCCGCCGCTTACATCGGAAGAGTTTGTCGAAATGGCACACAAATTTGGCTATTGGCAGCTTGAAACCATTCCGAATGAGCTCCTTATCGCTATGGATAATTACAGGATTCGTAAAGAAAAAGAGCTTCAGGAAAAGAACAGAGCCGCCGGGAGGCAATCATGACTTTAGAAGAATTTGTCGCTCAGCATTTCGGCGAATACTCAAAGATCGGCGCTAAATCCGGATGGTTATGGATCGGTGAAATTGATGCGGACACTTTGCCAAAAGTAGACGAATCATTGAGGCAATGGCGAAAAGAACGTGAGAAGAAAATCTCACGTTATCGGAACGAGCTGTCACTTCTGAAACTTGGTAAAAACACCACGATTACAAAAGCGACAGAAAGGTCACTCCGGAAGCTGGAAGATGAAATGTCAGCGCCTTTTATCTCAGCAGGTAGCCGCATTGTTCTCGATCATTCGACCTCATTGGTAGACGATGCAAATCTGATCGTAATAGAAGGCAAAGAGGCCGGCAATGTTATGGAATTTCGCGAGCCTCCACGCAATGCGGTCATACCCGACGAGAATTATCACGCTTTAGCAGGTGAAATTGTTGCCTGCAATGTCGAAGACTACAAGAACGGCCGCAAAAAGATGATTATGGATGACCTGTCATTCTATTCCAACATGACACTGTCTCAGCCTAAACAGATAGCATTGCAGAGGAAAGGCAGAAAAATACCGTCGAAGGTACTTGATGCAGAGGACATGGTTCACAGATCTGAGTATTTCTTCAGAAATGAATTGTACCAGATCATTTGTCCGAACATTCCCGGCAAGGAAGCCATTGAAATGGCAGAACGAGCTGTCTGGAAAGAAGTACGAGATACATGGATAAAAAAAGCTGAACTTCGTAAGGAACTGGCAGAAAAAAAGCACAAGCAGGAGGCAAAACATGAACACTGATGCAGAGCGCAAGGCATTCATCAAAAACGAAGACAACTGGCACCCGATCAGCAATCTCGGCAACGTCCGCACGTTTGAATTGAAATACAAACATGTCTCTGCATACCGGCAGGAAAGCTTCAGAAACGAGAAGTGGAGGAAGGACTACTGGTATCGGTTTGGACCGGGGTACAAGCCCGTAAAGATGGACATTCATCAGTTCATCAAATTTCTGGAAGAAATCGACCGGCAGAGGCCGGATCAGGGAGGTAATGCATGAACGGAGTATTCCTTGTTACGGTCATCGTGTGCCTGATCGGGATAGTGGGGCTTGGATTCGCTGTCCTGACGCTTCACACCCAGATCGAAAATCTGACCGCTGCCATTGACCGGATGACAGATCTTCGTGAGGAAGATCTCACCTCGATCAAGACAGACGAAGTTGAGATCTGGGAACAGATCAGGAGCAATGCCTTCGCAGTCAGCACCCTGAGTTCATCCTTCATCGAAATGCGCTCAGAGTACGCCGGACTGAAGAAAGACGTTTACGGCACAGCCGATGTGACTGAGTTCGCAAGGCTGAAAAGCGCGTGCTACGAGACACTGCCGAAGCGGATCCAGAGAATCGAGAACTTCATCAGCGGCAAGCCGGAGGTGATCCGGATCGAGGATGAAAACAAGCTCGAAGAACTGCGCAAGGCACTCAAGATCACGCCGTTCGATGCGAAGTCCAAGAATGAAGAAAAGTAATTCTGTGCATCCGGAAGATCATCCGGAAATGTTCGGGATCAATTTGTTTGAGATCCCGGCGATAGAAGAAAGAGAAAGGAAAATCAAAATGGCAGGAGTAAAGATCAGCTCGCTTGAGCTGGAAAACGTTAAGAGAGTTAAAGCAGTCAGCCTTCAGCCGACAGCCAATGGCCTGACTATCATCGGCGGCAAAAATAATCAGGGAAAGACTTCTGTACTTGATTCCATTGCCTTCACCCTTGGAGGAGCTGCCTATAAGCCGACAAACACCAAGCGCGAAGGATCCATGGTAGATCCACACATGAAGATCGTTCTCAGCAACGGCATCGTGGTTGAGCGTAAAGGTAAGAACAGTGCCCTGACTGTAACTGATCCATCCGGTCAGAAGGCAGGACAGGCATTGCTTGATTCATTCATATCCACGTTCGCTCTGGATCTTCCCAGGTTCATCAATTCCAATGACAAGGAGAAAGCCAAAGCACTGCTTCAGATCATCGGGATCGGTGACAAGCTGGCTGAGTTCGACCGGGAAGAAGACCGGCTGACATCTGAACGGCTTGCTATTGGCCGGATCGCGAAGGAAAAGACCGGGCATGCCGAACAGATGGTTCAGTGGGATGGTGTTCCGGAGGAACCGATCAGCGCGGCGGATATGATTGCACAACAGCAGGAAATCCTTGCCAGGAACGGACAGAGGGTTCAGTGGAAACGGGAGTATGACAGATTGCTTGATGAATCTGATCGGCTTGATAAGAACATTGAGGATCTGAAAAATCGGCTGCAGCAGCTGGAAGAGCAGAAAATGGATGTTCTCGACAAACTGCAGGAAGCTGATAAGTCTCCGGTTGAGCTTGAAATGGAGTCTACCGCTGAGCTGGAAGAAAGCATAGCTAACGTCGAAAAGATTAATGCTAAGGTCCGGGACAACCTTGAAAAGGAAAAGGCACGGATGGAAGCAGAATCATACAACCAGAAATACAGGGAACTCAATGTGCAGATCGACAACCTCCGGGCTGATCGCATGGCACTCCTTGATGGTGCTGATATGCCGCTTGCTGGTCTTGGCATCGATCGCGGAGTTCTGGTGTACAAGGGGCAGCCATGGGACAACATGTCCAGTTCTGATCAGCTGAAGGTAGCTACGGCTGTGGTCAGGAAACTTAATCCTAACTGCGGCTTCGTGCTTCTGGACAAACTGGAACAGATGGATCTTGATACGCTCAGTGACTTCGGACAGTGGTTGGAAAAAGAAGGCCTTCAGGCAATCGCAACCAGAGTCAGCACCGGAGAGGAGTGCACCATCTATATCGAAGATGGGTACTCTGTCGATCATGACGGAAAGAAGACTGCCGATCAGGGATTCAAGCCTGCTGAAAAGATGCAGAAGGCAGAACCTGAGATTGCCAAAGTCACGAAATGGGAAGCAGGAAAATTTTAAGGAGGAATAATAATGTCGTTTGAAATTACTTCAGGGATTCAGAAGAAACCCTATAAGACAGTGATTTACGGCGTGGAAGGCATCGGGAAGACCTCACTTGCGGCACAGTTCCCGGACCCTCTGTTCATTGATACAGAGGGTTCTACTGCCCGTATGAATGTAAACCGTTATCCGAAGCCTACCAGTGCCGAAATGCTCTGGAATGAAGTGGTCGAGGTTATTAATACAAGACCATGTAAAACACTTGTTATTGACACGTTTGACTGGGCAGAAAGACTGATCATCGAACAGCTCTGCAACATGGCGCAGAAACCATCTATCACATCGTTTGGCTACGGAGAAGGCTTTATCCGGCTGGAAGAACAGGTTGGCAAGTTTCTGAACCTTCTGCAGGATGTGGTGGATGTAGCCAACATAAATGTTGTCATCACTGCTCATGCTCAAACAAAAGAATTCACTCCTCCGGATGCCGACAATTCTTATACCAGGTACGAAATGAAGCTCGGCAATAAGACCACAGCTAAAACCGCAAACATGCTCAAGGAATGGGCGGACATGGTCCTGTTCTGCAATTACAAAATCTTTGTAGTCGCGAAGGATGAAAATGGGAAGAAGCATAAGGGGACCGGTGGCCAGAGGGTGATGTACACAGAACACACACCTGCATGGGACGCTAAGAACCGTGATCATCTTCCTTCTGAACTGCCGCTGTCATTTGACGGAATTGCACATCTCTTCGCTGATTTACCCGGACCGGCCAGTGATGAGGAGGTCAGCGCGAAGGTGTTCTTCGGCCCTGAAAATCTCAATGTAGTTGATGAGGCGCCGAAGTCTGATCCGGCACCTGCACCGGCACCTGCAGCTCCTGTTCAGTCAGAAACACCACTGCTGGAGCAAGTGTGGACACCGATCGCCTACACTCCGGATGAAGAAGCTGAGATCAGCAAACTGCCGAAAGCACTGCAGGATCTGATGAGGGCCGACTATGTACATCCGTCTGAGATTCAGATGGTTGCAGTTGATAAAAAGAACTACATGCCGAAAGGCATGCCGGTATCCGCATATCCGAAAGATTTTATCGACGGATGGGTAATCGCCTGCTGGCCGCAGGTCATGGAAGTTATCAAACAAGAACGGGAACTGCCGTTTTAGAAAGGGAAAATAATGAATCAGTATCAGAACAGTTATTCACAACCGGCATATGCTCCGGCACAGAACACCGCACCCGCAGATAGCGGTGAGCTCCTTGATGGTGCTGTTATCAGCGCTGAACAGCTTGGCGATTATGACAACTCGTATGTACTTCTGCCAGAAGGCGATTACAAGTTCACTGTAGTTGATATCAGTTCTTCACGTTATCAACCTGGACCGAAAGCAAAAATCGGGCCATGCAAAAAGGTGACCGTAACACTTCGGGTTCAGGATCCTAATACGGGAGCAAATGTGGATCTGTATCACAATCTGTTTATGTCCAATAAAACTCTTGGCATGATTGCTCAATTCTTTGACAGCATTGGCGCTCACAAAAAGGGAGAACCGCTTTCTCTGAACTGGAATGGATTGATTGGCAAAACCGGTACTCTCGCATTGAATCACAGAGCGAATCAGGATGATCCTACAAAGGTATACAACAATATCAAAAAACTCTATCCGCAGGAACAGCCTGCACAGAATCCTGCACCTGCGCAGGGCGGATGGACTCCCGGAAGGTGGTAATCCATGACTGAGCTTAGACCATATCAGTCAGAAGCTCGGCAGGCGATCGAAGACCAGTGGGCCAGTGGTGTGAAAAACACACTGCTGGTCCTTCCTACTGGAACAGGTAAAACCGTTGTTTTCAGCAAAGTAGTTGAGGATCAGGTGCATCAGGGAGATCGTTGCCTGATTATGGCACATCGTGGTGAATTACTTGATCAGGCAGCTGACAAGCTTCAGAAGATCACCGGACTCGGATGCAGTGTGGAAAAAGCCAATCAGACATGCATAGGAGAATGGTTCCGGGTGTGTGTAGGATCTGTCCAGTCATTGCAGAGGCCTGACCGGCTCGACCGCTTCCCGAATGACTATTTCAATACCATCGTGATCGATGAAGCACACCATGCCATCACCGATGGATACCGTCGCATCATTGATCATTTCCCGGAGGCCAAAGTGCTTGGTGTGACTGCAACACCTGATCGTGGAGATCAGCGCAAGCTTGGAGAAGTATTCCAGTCCGTTGCTTATGAATATTCAATCGTCAAAGCAGTCAAAGAAGGCTATCTCTGCCGGATCATGGCCCAGACAATACCGCTGCAGCTGGATATGACCAAGCTGAAGACACAGGCGGGAGATTACACACTTGGATCCATCGATCACGCTTTGGAACCGTACCTGGAACAGATCGCAGAAGAAATGAAGGAATACTGCAAAGGTCGAAAAACCGTTGTTTTCCTTCCTCTGATCGCAACGTCACAGAAGTTCAGAAGGATCCTTGAAGATAAAGGCTTCCGGGCGGCTGAAGTAAACGGCGAATCAGAAGACCGCGAGCAGGTACTGAAAGATTTTGATTCCGGCAAATACGATGTGATCTGTAACAGTATGCTTCTGACTGAAGGATGGGATTGCCCGTCTGTTGACTGCATTGTGATTCTCAGACCTACGAAGATCCGGAGCCTGTACTGCCAGATGGTAGGGCGTGGCACCCGAATACATCCGGGAAAGAAGGATCTTCTTCTGCTGGACTTCCTGTGGCTGTCTCAGAAGCATGAACTCTGCCGACCTGCTGACATCATCTGTACTAAGAAAGAAGTCGCAGACAAAATGACCGAGAATCTTGAGCAGATGGATGACATGATCGACATCATGGATGCTGAAGCGATCGCCGAGAGGGATGTAATGCAGGAGAGAGAACAGGCGCTTGCCGAAAAACTCAGAAAACAGCAGCACTGCCCCCGCAAGTTGGTAGATCCACTTCAGTTCGAAATGAGCATCCAAGCTGAAGATCTTGCACTTTATGAACCGACACTTGGATGGGAAATGGGACCAGCTTCAGAAAAACAGCTGAAGGCGCTGGAAAACTTCGGGATTTTTACCGGGGAAATTGAAAACGCAGGAAAAGCATCATTGATCCTGAATCATCTGTTTAACCGGCGGAAAGAAGGACTTTCCACACCGCGGCAGATCCGGTTCCTTGAAAAGAAGGGGTTCCAGCATGTCGGAACATGGACCTTCGATGATGCTAACAGGATGATCGCCCAGATAAGCAATAACTACTGGAGAGTCCCATATGGAATAGATCCTGAAACATATGAACCGGGAGGTATTTCTTATGGCTACTGAGCAGGAAATCAGAGAAGCACTTGCCTTCATAGATCCGGCTGTCCTGAGCTATCAGGAATGGCTCAATGTCGGTATGGCCATAAAAGCAGAAGGGCTGCCGTGTTCCATGTGGGATGAGTGGTCCCGCAGAGATCCGCAAAGGTACGACGGCAAATGCTGGAAGAAATGGGAAAGCCTGAACGGATCAGGCATCACCGAAAAAACGTTGTTCAAAATGGCTCGAGACAATGGCTACAAATCAAATACTTACAACAACGATTCTGAACCATTCCGGGAACTTATGGATGGTGAGGTGATCGATGTCAGTGATCTGTATAAGGTCATTGATCAGTCCGATCTGGACATCAGCATTGTTCCGAAATGCCCTGCGAACTGGGATCCAGTTGAGGACGCAAGAAAGTATATTTCCGCGCTGTTCTCAGCTGACGATCATGTCAGCTACTGTACTGACTGCTATCAGGATAAAGAAGGAAAGTATCATCCAAAAGGCCGGAATTATGACCGGACTGCAGGGCGGCTCCTGTCAGAGCTGGATGAGGCTTCCAGGATCGAAGATGTCTTCTATGACTATGATCACAACTGCGGGGCATGGGTATCCTTCAATCCAATGGATGGCATGGGTGGCAAAGCTGAGAATGTCACTGACTTCAAATATGCACTGGTCGAATCAGATACACAGGACATGAATGTCCAGTATTCCCTGATGACTGAACTCAGGCTGCCGATCGTGGCGCTTGTCCATTCCGGCAATAAGTCTATCCATGCGATTGTCAGGGTCGATGCCGGAAGCGAAAAAGAGTATTCCAGGCACGTGGATCAGCTGTTCAAAATCTGCCGGAAGAACGGACTGGAGATTGACACCAGCACGAAGAATCCAAGCCGGTTGTCCCGGATGCCGGGATTCGTCCGGGGAAGCAAAAGGCAGTACCTGATTGCAACTAATATCGGCTGTGAAACATGGAATGACTGGATTGAGTACATCGAAGGCATTAATGATGATCTGCCGGATCAGGAAGACTTCTGCGATGTTTGGGACAACCTGCCGGAGCTGGCTCCGGAACTTATACAGGGAATTCTTAGAAAAGGACATAAGATGCTCCTCTCAGGTGGATCCAAAACCGGCAAGAGCATGCTTCTGATTCAGCTGGGCATTGCGATTGCTTCCGGAGGCCACTGGCTCGGAAAACTATGCGCTCAGGGAAAAGTGCTGTATGTGAATCTTGAGATTGACCGGGCATCATTCATGAAGCGCGTGGCGGCAGCATGTGATCAGCGATCCATCACCAAAGAACAGATTCAGCACAACCTTATCGTGTGGAATCTCCGAGGGCATTCAACACCGCTGGATAAGCTTGCACCGAAACTGATCAGGCGCTGTACCAAGGAAAACTTCACCGCTGTAATCATTGATCCAATTTACAAGGTAATGATGGGCGATGAAAACAAAGCAGGGGACATGGCCGCCTTCTGCAACCAATTTGACAAGATTGCGACACAGCTGAACTGTGCTGTGATCTATGTCCATCACTATTCAAAAGGCGATCAGGATAAGAAGGCCAGTATTGACCGGGCATCCGGATCGGGAGTCTTCGGACGCGATCCAGATACGATTGTGACCGTAACAAAACTGCAGGCAGATGAACCGGCAGTGAGGGTTGAGTTCACCCTGCGAGAGTTCCCGGATCTTGATCCTATCAATGCCTGGTACAGGTACCCAATTCACAGCGTGGATGATAACTGGAAGCTTAAGGAAGCAAAGCTGGAAGGGACAAAGGGTAAGAAAACTCATGAAGAAACTTTGATTGAGTTCATAGATCAGCTTCATGTTACATTTGAAAACCTGTGTGCAGATGACGATGGAAATCCAAGAGATGTTACACAGGCAGAAATGGCTAAGGCAATGAAGATGAGCAGGCAGCAGTTTAACCGGAATTTTAATGAAGCAGTCAATTCCGAAATGACCTATTTACGGAAGAAAAATGCCAATAAAAAAACTGGTGGAAAGGCACTCATTTTCAGGGGTGAAACTGAAGAGGGTGAAACAGAAAAATAACAGTTTCACCTACGGGGTGAAACTGAGGTGAAACTGTATAAATTTCACCCGTGAAACTGATGGGGTGAAACTGTAAAAATCAATAGTTTCACGGGGGGGTGAAACTGACTCTCTCTAAAGAGAGAATGCTTACGCGCGGCATGCACACACGGGTGAAAGAACGTCTCACTTACGTTCGTTCTTTTCACCCAGTGGTGCCGTAGCATTTCGGACAAATTCACCTACCCTGAATCCAACACGAAAGGAGACGAATGAAATCAATAGACTTTTTTCTGGAAATGGATCCGCCGACGGCAACCTATCAGGAAAAGAATATGAACTGGAAAACCAAGTCGATGTATCAGAATGACAGATCCGCTGATGCAAAGGCCAAGCTCAGAGCATATCTGGTTAAGCATATCCCGGATCAGCCTCTGAATGGTCCGCTCCGGATGACTGTTACATGGGGATTCCTGGCCAAAGGGAAACATCGGTTTAATACCTGGTGCATGAATAAGCCTGACCTCGACAATGCTCAGAAGGCTTTGCAGGATGCCATGACTGAACTCGGCTTCTGGAAAGATGATGCCCATATAACAGATCTTCACACATCGAAGATCTGGGCATGGCATCCGGGAATCTTCATATCCGTGGAAGAGCTACCGGAGGCGATAGAGGACAGTTATGAATGAGAGGAATGAAAATGGCATACGAAGGAATGGAACAATTTCTGAAGGACAGGCATAACGCACTGATGGCGTTCATCATGAGGGATGACTGGGATGCGATCTATGCATACTGCGAGAAGTATGGTGCGGAATTGCCTTCTAATGAGCGGATCGCCAGAGGCAGCATTTATAAAGCGGCACTGGATTGTACAGATATTCCCGAAAAGGTTAAAAAGATCGCAAGACAGAAGCTGGTGGCTATCGGGCTGAAGCCGATTGGAGCGCTGGAAAGGATTGCGATGGAAAGAAGGAGAATGATGAGCTGATGGCAGAGTTCAATCAGGAAGCCAAGGCCGACGCCGGCAAGCCGCAGCTGACACTGGTGCCCAGACGGATTATCTGGGACATCGCCGCGATCCGGATGTACGGGAACATCAAATACGGTGATCCAGAGAACTGGAGAACGGTGGAAGTAAGCAGGTACAGGGATGCCGCCTTCCGCCACTTCCTCGCATATCTCGACGATCCAGCTGCCGTGGACGAAGAAAGCGGACTGCCTCACTTGTGGCACCTTGCGTGCAATATCTCGTTTCTGTGCGAGATGGAGGGCAGAAAATGACCAAGGAAGACATGCAAACGCTCAGGATCCTCTTCGGTCAGGGATTGACCGACAACGAGATCGCAGAAAAAATGTGCTACAGTCCGCTGACGATCCTGTTCTATCGGCGTGAGCTTGGCCTGAAGCGCAAGCGCGGCGGAAAGAGGATCGTAACCGAGCAGGTGCTTGCCCAGATGCATGAACTTCATGATCAGGGGCTCAGCTATGAACGGATCGCGAACGTGCTGAACATCAGCCGATACACGGTAGGCGATTATTTGACTGGAAAGGTGAAAGTATGAGAGGGAGCAAATGAATGAAAAACCCTTGCGCAAAATGTCTGTGTTGGGATTCTGATAGAGAGGGATGTACGTTGCCGCAGTCTGATAAGTGGTATGCGTGCCCTATAGAATCAGAGTTACCCGAAAACAAGAAAGCATTGGAAGAATATGTGAACTGGTTGGAAGAGAGGGAAGAAGAATGAGACTAATTGATGTTGATGCGCTTTGCGATGAGATAGAAAGCGTCGAGTATTCCGGACACGATCCCGAAGTCGAAAGAATATGCAGCCTCATTCAAAAAGCAAAATGGATAGACGCTGAGCCGGTCAAGCACGGTTATTGGGAAGAGTTTACAAGAATTGTTATTCCGCAGCCATATAACCATTATGAGCAGGCATGGAAATGCTCGAAATGCGGATATGATGAGGGCTTCTTGGAATGGAAATATTGTCCACAATGCGGGGCACGAATGGAGAAAGACCATGAATGATCTGTATTGGAGACAGGATGCGGTCGATCGCATCTCGGATCAATATGTGAACACGACCGGCGGCCTTGATCGATATGCTGTCGGCATCAATGTCGGGCTCACGAAAGCAATGAACGCATTGAAAGACATGCCGAGCGCAGAGCCGGAGCGGAAGCATGGTCATTGGGTATACAAAGACGGGGAAATGGGATTCGGCATCGGCGCGTGGTGCTGTTCCGAATGCGGTGAGACAAATGAGAGTCTTCCGTTTCACAAATGCAAAGACCCGTATGAATACGCGGCATCTAAATACTGCGCTTGCTGTGGTGCGAGGATGGAGGAAAACCATGAGACTGATTGACGCAGATGCGCTGAAAGAAGTGTTCATTCAAACATTGGAGAACATCAAATCAAATCCACGTATGACAGGGCAGGAAATGCACATTATCACAGCGATTCATACGGTAGGACAAATGATAGACGATATGCCAACCATAGACGCTGTGCCGGTCAGGCATGGAAAGTGGAAAGTAACGTCCTGTTATATCAAATGTTCGGAATGCGGTGAATGTTTCATGCTTATACCGCAAAATTTCTGCCCGTTTTGTGGAGCATCTCCGAAATGGCTCAGCATAAACGATCTGCGCGGCCCAGTTGGTTATACGTATTCATATATCGCCTGCCAGTTGTGCGGCGGCGCAATGATTGACGGGAATCCAAAGCACTGCCTCAACGATCTTGTAAATCATTGGAATCTGCGTGATAAGCGCAATTCAAAATACGAAGGCGGCGAGAACGAAAGCAAATCCCGGAAAGACAAAGGATTTGGATGGCGAGGATGAAGTACATAGATGCGCATACGATTTACGAAGAGATCGGAGCAGATGCCGACGAGGCGTATGCAACGATGCGTGCTGACGATGGCGAAGAACCGGACTTCATTGACGGCTTCTGCTGGACAATCAACAGGATCCAGAAGATACCGGAAGCTCTGATGCACTGCGACAGCTGCAGGCTCTTCGAAAAGGATGAGATGTGCAGCTTCTGGCACAGGTACAGCAGGCCAAATGGCTACTGCCATAACTGGCAGAAACGGAAGAAATAATAATCTGCGACAAGGCAAACGTGGAGAACGAATACAGGAGATACATGTGATATGACGATAGAAACGTTGGAGGAGTATCGCGGCATCGCGTCTGGTGTCGAGGCGATCGAGATGGAGATTCAGACGCTGTACAATCCGATCAGCAGTCCGAACGGACGCGAGATGCAGGGATCCTTCAGCGGATCACCGTCAGATCCGACGGCACATGCCGCAATGCGGATCATCTCACTGCGAGAAAAGTTGGACGAAGAACGTGAACGGATGTACGCAACGCTTGAGGACATTGAGCGATGGCTGATAACGTGTGAGGATCCTGAGATCGTCTCCATCATCCGATGGCACTACCTGCTTGGCTTGGACTGGAGACAGACCAACAAAAAGGTCTACGGATACCCGGATTATTGGCGATCGAGAAAGAAAATCGTAAGATTCTTCGAAAAAAAATAGGCCTGTCCAAAATGTCCAAAAGGGTATGTGCTATAGTGTAAACACAAGGACTGCGTGAAGCGGTCCTTTTTGCATGAGAGCGCCGGCTGACATTTTTTGTTCTCCCCCTGTTAAGTTCTGAAAATCTTTTTGTGGCGCTCTCATATCGATTGAAAAATACCCTACCCTTATGAGAAAGCCAGGAAGAAACCGACCAGATAAAGACGGCTGTCACAAGGCCGCCTTTTTACGTTCAAAGAAGATACTGTATGCGACGCAGAGTTACTGCGCGATCTGCGGAAGACCAGTGGACTTCTCACTGAAGTTCCCTGATCCGATGTCACCGACTGCGGACCACATCGTGCCGATCGCAAAGGGTGGACATCCGTCCGCTCTTGAGAACCTTCAGCTGACGCATCTCGGATGCAATCAGAGGAAAGGCGACAAACTGTTCAAGCAAAGAAAAGAGCCGATCCGATGCAGTAACCGTGCTCTCCAGCTGTCGGCAGACTGGAGGACTCTTTGATATGCCGGGGGAGGGACCCTATCATCCGGGGGTTCCTAACCACCGCCGTCCACTGGGAAAATTTCCCACAGAAATGAGGTGAAACATGTATCAGAATGTTGGAATTGATTTTTTAAAGAACAAACTGGCCATGAAGCAGGGCAGAGTGGCTAAGAGATACCAATACTACGACATGAAGATGCCCGACCAGTGGATCATGCGGGACATGCCAAGGGAGTTCATGGCGTATAAGAGCGTGCTTGGATGGTGCGCAAAGGCCGTGGATAGCGTGGCAAACAAACTGCAGCTGGATGGATTCCTTGAGGACAACTTCGACCTCATGAAGATCTATCAGATGAACAACATGGACATCCTGTGTGATTCTGCGATCCTGGCGGCGCTGATCGGGTCTTGTTCATTCATCTACATTTCTGCAGACGAAACCGGATTCCCCAGAATGCGGGTAATTGATGCCTACAATGCGACAGGCATGATCGATCCGGTGACATACATGCTGTATGAAGGCTATGCGGTCCTTGACCGGGATGCCAACGGGAACGTTGTTACTGAGGCGTACTTTGAAAAGGGCCGGACAACCTACTACGAAAAAGACCGAAAACCGTATTCGATCCTGAACTCAGCGCCGTATCCGCTGTTGGTTCCGATCATCTTCCGACCGGACGCCACAAGGGCGTTCGGACACTCCCGGATCAGCCGGGCGTGCATGGATCGGACCAATGCGGCGATGAGAACACTGAAACGGTCTGAAATCGCATCCGAGTTCTATTCATATCCGCAGAGATATGTGCTCGGCATGGATGGCGGAGCGGAAACGGATGAAGAGACACCGCCGCCGCAGTTCGACAAGTGGGCGGCTGCCATGTCTGCTTTTTTCAGGGTGGACAAGGACGAAGACGGTGACAAGCCGGTGGTCGGGCAGTTCCCGCAGCAGAGCATGGCACCATTCATGGATGAGCTACGGATGCAGGCGGGACTGTTTGCCGGCGAGACCGGGCTGACGCTCGATGACCTTGGTTTTCCTTCACAGAATCCATCCAGTGCGGAGGCGATCGAGGCCAGCCACAGGGAGCTGATCGAGACAGTTGAGAAGGCACAGCGGACGTTCGGCACTGGCTTTTTGAATGCCGGCTTCCTGTGCGCGTGCATACGTGATGGCTATCCCTATCTGCGACAGCAGATTTATCTTACAAAGCTGAAGTTCAAACCGCCGTACAAGCCGAATGCGGCACAGCTTGGTGCTTATGGTGATGCGATCATCAAGATCAAGCAGTCCTTCCCGGATTACAGCGATGAGGAGCTTCGGGCTTTGATTGGAATCTAAGGAGGGAAGCATGGAGTACACTGTTCAGCTTAATTCACTGCTCAAGCTGTTCCGGCAGTACATGAACGATGACAAGGACGTCACTCGGTTCTATGCACGTTGCCGGGATGGTACTGCAACGTACAAGGACGTCTACGATCTGGCCGACAAGGCCGGGGTGAAGATGTCCGATCTGCTCAAGAAACAGATCCTTGACCAGTTCCCCAACGGCATCCCTCCGGAAGCGGTGGATGCGATCATCCCGCCGGCATTGCGAGAGCAGTGTGATGCGGTGATTGCCGGCGCAGATCGTGTACAGGCGATCGTCAACAAAAAGGCCGGTGTGAGTTTGGCACCTGCCGAGATGCATCCGGATGAAGACCGGATTCTCGGGCTTGCCGATCACTTCAAGGAATCCGGCTTCACCGACGAAGCAACGGAGCTGATCACGAACCTTGCGAAAGCAACGGTGGATGAAACCATCCAAGCGAACGCCGAGTTCCAGAACGACAGCGGAATGCAGGTGACCGTGACTCGTGTCTACGATGACGTAGGACTGAATCACGGCAAGGATCCGTGCCAATGGTGCCTGGATCGGTGCGGCGAGAACGTGCCATACAGCACTGCCGTTGATATGGGAATGTTCGAGCGTCATCCGGGATGCGGATGCCGGATCGAATATCACACGGTGAAAGGCACGAAGATCCAGAGCAACTGGCGTAGGAATGTCTGGATGGACAGTGATGCCATTCTTAAATGGCGAAGAGGACTCGGATTAGAGTGAGTTAGGAGGGGAGATACGTGGCCAAGAAGACAGGCCGTCAGACTCCTACTCATTCCGTAACTTTACCGTTCAAAAAGAGCAAAGGCGCCGAAGCTGTCAGACTGTATGAGCAGTCAGGCCGCAAGGCGATCAAATGGCAGAAGGACCTGATCAGGCAGATCATGGCTGTGGGGCAGGATGGCCTGTGGGTTCACCAGAGATTCGGATATGAAGTACCAAGACGAAACGGCAAGAACGAAATTCTTGCCATAAGAGAGCTCTGGAGCCTCGAACATGGTGAGAAGGTGTGTCATACGGCTCACCGTGTTACCACGGCACATCAGGCGTGGCAGAGGCTCTGCCGTATACTTTCCGACGCAGGTTATGAAGAGCTTGGCCGGAAGAAGAAGAATGAAGATCCGCCTGAGAAATCTTTCCGCACTACCAAGGCGTTAGGACTGGAGACAGTCACGCTGACCAATGGCGGTACGGCAGTGTTTCGTACACGGACAGCCAACGGCGGTCTTGGTGAAGGCTTCGATCTTCTTGTGATCGATGAGGCACAGGAATATACCACAGCACAGCAGTCGGCGCTGGTGTACACCGTTTCAGACTCACCGAACCCGCAGACACTGTTCTGCGGAACGCCGCCGACAACGGAGAGTGCCGGCACAGTCTTCCCGGAGATGCGCAAATCGTGCCTTGACGGGACAGCTTACGATACCGGCTGGGCAGAGTGGTCGGTCGATTCTGAGCCGAAGGATCTGATGGATCAGAAACTATGGTGGCAGTGCAATCCTTCGATGGGCTACCACCTTAATGTGAGAAAGATCCGGGCCGAATACGATCCGAACAATCCTCTGGACTTCATCATCCAGAGATTGGGCTACTGGTATCTTTATTCGCTCAAGTCAGCGATCTCAGAAGCTGACTGGAGAAGACTGGAGGTACAGAAACGTCCGGATCTTCAGCCGGAACGCTACTTCGGCATCAAATTCGGTAAGGATGGCATGAACGCCTGTCTCGCGGTTGCTTCAAAAACAACTGACGGGCAGGTTTTTGTTGAAGCCATCGACTGCCGACCGATCAGAAGCGGTATCGAATGGATTATTCCGTTCCTGCAGAATCCGTCTACAAAGAAAGTCATTGTTGACGGCGCCGCAGGAAGCCAGATGCTCGTGGATCTGATGAAAGAGAACAAGCTGAAGGCACCGATCCAGCCAACGGTGGCAGAAATCATCGACGCCAATGCGAAATTTGAAATTGCGGTCTTTAATGACGGAATCCGTCATATCGACCAGGAAGCCCTGCGCAATGCAATCAGTAATTGCAAGCACCGAAACATCGGAAACAAGGGCGGATTTGGATACGAAACACTCGATCAGGCTTACGAGGTAGGACTGATTGAGAGTGTTTCTCTTGCGTACTGGATTTGTTCTGAGAGCAAAGCCAAACGCAGGCAGAACTATTCTTTTTAACTTACGGATACCATCCGGTAAAAATGGGAGGAAACAAAGATGGCAAACTTAGAAAAAGCAATCACTACGCAGGAAGAACTCGATGCCGTTATCGGCGAACGCCTGAAGAGGGCGAAAGAGAAGTACAGCGGATGGACTTCTCCGGAGGATCTTCAGAGGATTCAGGAAGAGCATGCGAAAGCAATCAAGAAGCTTGAGGATGCCGCTTCCGAAACGCAGAAGATCATTGACGAGAAGGACAAGACGATTGCTGAGAGTGCTAAATACAGGACCGACCTGGAAAAAACGAGAATCGCGCTCGCGGCAGGACTGGATGTCAAATATGCGAATCGTCTCCAAGGCGAGAATGAAGAAGAGTGGAAAAAGGACGCAGAGGATCTGGCAAAAGACTTTGCCATGTCTCACAGCGCACCGCCGCTTGGCAATCCTGATCCTGCAACTTCGAAAGCCAGTCCGGAGGACGTCGCGAAGAAGAAGTTCGCTGACTGGCTGGATCAATTCAACTCGAATAACCAGTAAAACATGGAGGTAAAAAATCATGTCTGCATCTGGAACTGCAACAAATAGAACCAATATTGAACTCCCTACTGAAGTATCTTCGATGATCATTCAGAAGGCACAGGAAGATTCTGCGATCATGTCTCTCGCGACCAAGATCGCACTGCCGGGCTGGGGTCTCACAATCCCGGTGATCACTTCCGATCCGGAAGCTGAGTGGGTTACCGAAACCGGTGTGAAGCCGGTCAAGAATCCGGGACTTTCCAAGAAGGTCATGCAGGCGTACAAGCTGGCCGTCATCGTTCCGTTCTCCAACGAGTTCCGGCGTGATGCCACCAATCTGTACAATGCGCTTGTCAGCCGTCTTCCGAGAGCGCTTGCCAAGAAATTCGACGGCACTGTTTTCTTCGGTGAAGCACCGGGATCCAACTTCGACACATTCGCATCTGTTACTGCACAGGATCTGACTGAGAATCCGTATCAGGCGCTGGTTGATGCTGACATGGACATCTCTGACCATGATGGCCTTCTCAATGCCTTTGTAATCGCTCCGAAAGGCCGCGGCATTCTTCTGTCTGCGACCGATCAGAACAAGCGTCCGCTGTTCGTCAACAACGTTTCTGAAGGCGCTATTCCGATGATTCTTGGACATCGGACAGTCAACACTAAGGCGGCTTACAAGGCTGCTTCTGGTGCGAATCCGGCGGTTGTCGGCTTTGCGGGTGACTGGACTCAGGCGATGTACGGCATTGTTCAGGGTCTTGAAGTTTCCATCAGCGATCAGGCTACCCTGACTACCACCAACGCGCTTGATCAGACTGTCACGATCAACCTGTGGCAGCAGAACATGTTCGCGGTTCGTGCGGAGATCGAGGTCGGCTTCCGGGCAGACACCAACTGCTTCAACGCTCTGACCTATACTCCGTCCGGCGCAACAGGTGCATCCGGTGCATCCGGCGCATCCGGAGCTTCTAACTGAGTGTGATTCTGTTTACCAGCACACGTCAGATTGACGGATCAGAAAACATTAAAGCTGTATTCGATGCGTACCACGGGTCAAAGGACTTTGTTCAGGTTGACCCGTGGCGGCATCATCCGGCTATCCGGTCGGGAAGATACAGCGTGATGGTCTGCGATGAGTTCCCGACAGAATCACCTGGCAAGATCATCAACCTGCTCCACGGCTTCGCCGGAGGCAAGACATCAGGCCTCGATCAGCCGCATCCTTACCACAGCGCAAGGAACGCGGATCTGCAGGATTATGTCATTGCTCCGAGTGTCGATGTGGTAAATCTGATGGCGCGCTTCTGCGGTGTGCCTAAGGACCGCGTGCTTCCTCTGGGGGCACCGAGAACAGATCGGTACATCGGCAAGTTGAAGGGTGACGGAGGGACGGAATTTGCACAGAAAAAGACATACTTCTATCTGCCAACCTACCGGTCGAAAGAGGACAAACCTCTGCCGCACATCGACTGGAAATGGTTAGACGATCGCCTGAATGATGATGAATTGCTTGCAGTTCGTCCGCATCCAATGTCAGGGAAGCTCCTTGACCGACCGTACAGGCACATCCGGGAGTATGCCAATGGCGGGCTTCTCACTCCCTGGCTGATTGACTGTGATGTGGTCATTACCGACTACAGCATGGCAATGGTTGACGGGTATCTTCTGGATAAGCCGTGCGTGCTCTTCGAACCTAACGAAGGATACACATGGACGCGGGGAATGTATCTGAACTATCCGGGAGACTACTGCTCACGGTACGCCAGGAACGAAGAAGAACTGCTGGATCTGATACGGAAGGCTGACGGGCTGACAGAAACAGAACGTGAATGCGCGAGACTTCTTGCCGGAGCATGTGACGGGCATTCAGCAGAGCGGGTGATCCGCTTAATAGAGGAAATCAAATGAAAATACTGATTGCAGTACCTACATTCGAAAATATCTATCCGGATACGTTCAAATCCATCTACGATCTGGACAAAGCCGGTCATGAATGCCTGTTCCAGTTCATTCGCGGATACGATGTTGCAACAGCACGGAACAAGATTGCACAGTACTCAATGGAGATCGGCGCAGATTATGTGCTGATGGTCGATAATGACGTGGTGCTTCCTAAAAACGTGCTGAAGAACATGCTTGAGAATCCGGTCGATGTATGCCTTGGCTATTACGCTCACCGCCATACTGACAACGTTTATCGAGGCCAGACAAGCGTGTGCAAGCTCAAAGACGAAAGCGGAAAGGCTTATTTCAACTATCCGCTTGAATCGCTGTATCTCGCTAAAGAAATGGCGGAAGCGGCGGCAAAGGGCGAGTACAAGATCAGGATCCACGGCGGCGGCATGGGCTGTGCACTTATAAAGGTGGCAGTCTTCAATCAGCTGCGGTATCCCTGGTACGACTGGGTAAACTACAACGACAAGAAACGAAACATGCTGAGCGAAGATCTGTACTTCTGTGAGCAGTACAGACAGATGAACATTCCGATCTACACCGACAGCAGGGCAGGATGCGGCCATATGCTGAGGCACATCCAGTGGCCGGAGTGAGGTGAAACATGATTAAAATGGTGAATTTCTATTCCGGCGGAACAACGTATGTTGCCGAAGGCCGGCTGGCAGAATACATTGATGCCGGATACAGGATTGCGGAAGAGCCGAAAAAACCGGAACCGGCTGAATCGGTGAAGCCGAAGAAGAGGACGGCGAAAAAATGAGTAATAGCGCATATGCAACGATACAGGACGTCATAACGCTGAGCGGAAAAATGTATACTGCGGAAGAACAGGAACGCATCGGCGCTCTGCTTCCGCTTGTATCCGACGCTCTGCGCTATGAAGCTGTAAAGGTAGGAAAAGACCTTGACCAGATGATTGAGAACGATACCACAGGAGCATACGCAAGCGTGGTGAAACTGGTAACTGTAGACATCCTGGTCCGTGTGATGAGACAGAGCATGGAGGGAGAACCGATGTCACAGGAATCCCAGAGCGGACTTGGTTACACATGGTCGGGGACTTACGCAGTAGCAGGCGGCGGTATTGCCGCAGCTATCATGCGAAACGATTTGAAACGGCTGGGCCTGAGAGTACAGCGGTACGGAATGGAGGCCATGTATGGCAGGTATCCACGGAACGACGGTAACTCTGTTTGAGCAGAAGCAGACGGGCGTGGATGCCTTCGGCGCTCCGATCTACACTGAGACACCGATCCAGGTGCGTGATGTGCTGATCGGCGAGCCGACGGTTGATGAGATCACCACATCCACCGCCATGTACGGCAAGAAGATCGTGTGTATGCTCGGTATACCAAAAGGCGATAAGCATGACTGGGTAAACAAGAAAGTGTCATGGACTTCGTGCGGCCAGACATTCACAGTGCAGACGTTCGGTTTCCCGATCACCGGGATCGAAGCTAACATCCCCCTTCGTTGGCACATGAAAGTCAGGTGCGAAGCATATGGCTAAGACCAAGTTCATACTGAACCGGTCAGGAGTCCGTGAACTTCTCCAGTCTGATGGAGCCATGCGTGTATGTCGTGCGTATGCACAGCAGGTCGCGGAGCGTGCCGGCGAGGATTACACCCTGTCGGAGTACGTTGGACGCAACCGTGTAAACGTGTCGGTGTCTCCGGGATCTGCCGAGGCAGAACAGGATAACTTCGATAACAACACGTTGCTGAAGTCACTGGGAGGATGAGCATGATTGAGAAGACAATTTATGATTATCTGACCAGTGTTTTGGAAACGCCGGTTTACCTGGAACGTCCGAAGGAAATCCACGGAGCCTTCGTGCTGATCGAAAGGACAGCTGGATCAAAGACGGATCATCTGAGCACAGCTACCATAGTGTGCCAGTCACATTCCAGCTCCATGTTGAACGCAGTGACGCTTAATGCGGCAGTGAAGACGGCGATGGAAGCTGCAGTGAGTTTGACAAACATCTTCAGTGTTAAGTTGAACTCCGATTACAACTATACAAACCAAAGTTCATTCAAGGGATACCGCTATCAGGCGGTTTTCTTTGTGGTTTACAAGGAGGAATAAAGGATGCTTGTAACAGCAAGTAAGGCCGCTGTAAGCGGTGGCGTATGGTGCGCTCCGGCGGGCACTACGCTCCCGACTGATGCGACTACCACTCTTGGCAGTGCGTTCAAATCTCTCGGTTATGTGTCTGATGCCGGTGTCACCCGGAGCATCTCTCGCGAGAATACTGTGGTGAATGCGTGGGGCGGGGCCACGGTGGCCGTTCTCAATGGCAAGAAAACCGAGACATTCAAGTACAAGTGCATTGAGGCCGACAATGTGGATGTCCTCGGCATGACGTTCGGCGAGGCTTCCGGAACTCTTCAGAGCGGGATCACCGTCAAGAGCACAGCGGCACAGGGTGAAGCCTGTGTCTATGTCATTGAATCCATCCTGGCGGATGATGTGCACCAGCGCATTGTCATTCCGGCAGGCGTGATTACCGATATCGGCGATATTGTATATGTAGACAATGCAGTGCTCGGCTATGATGTGACGATCACATCCATTGCAGACAGCAACGGTGTCACGGCATATGAATATCTCGCGGCATCCGGCGCTACCGGCGCATCGAGCTGACTTTAAAGGGAGACTGAATGGCGCACGTAAAAACATCAATCGGATTTGAGATGGAGTTCGACACATCCGTGTTCAACGATATGGAGCTGTTTGACGCCATCTCAGAGGTCGAAAAGGGAAACATGATGCTTTTACCGGAGGTCTGCAAAAAGATCCTTGGAGACCGCAAAGCGGAACTCTACGGGCTTCTCAGAGACGAGAATGGCAGAGTGCCTGTCGATAAGGTACAGGCTCAGCTGATCGAGATCATTGAACAGGCCAACGGAAAAAATTCCTAGTCCTCGCACGAATGTCCGCAAGGTGCGGGGACGAGCTGATATGTGACTTTGCGGAAACGTACCACATCTATGACTGGCGAGGACTTCCGCTGAATCTGGCGGTGATCCTCGCCGGCGGTCTCCCTGAGTTTTCAAGATCCAAGATGAAACTGAGGGGAGAAAGGGCAACGCTTGATCAGCTTCTGCTTGCGCGGATATGCGATCTGCTTGCCGGTTACTTCGGAGCCAAGACCGAAACTGGTGAACCGGCTCCGTCCTTAGTAAAGATCATAAGCGAACCGCCGAAGGCTCCGGACAAACCGAAGACACGGCTGTTCAGAAGCGGTGCAGAGTTCATGAAGGAGCTCAACCGCCATCTGGAAGGAGGCAAGAACAATGGCTGAAGATGGAATGACATTGGGTAAAGCATATGTGCAAATCATACCGTCTACAGAAGGAATCTCCGGTCAGCTCAGCGCGGCGCTGGGCGATGCTGGAGACAGCGCCGGTGCAATGTCCGGCAAGAAGTTTGGATCTTCCTTCACATCGGCGCTCGGCGGTGCGGCAAAGGTCGCAGGCGGGGCGCTTTTAACTGTAGGCACAAGCGTGGCTACGCTTGGTAAGTCCTTCGTTGAATCAGCATCCGGCGTTGCGGCATACGGCGATGACATTGATAAGATGTCTCAGAAGTTAGGAATCAGTGCAACGGCCTATCAGGAATGGGATGCGATCCTTCAGCATAGCGGCACATCCATGTCGGCCATGAAGACCGGCATGAAGACGCTTGCCACGGAAGCGGCGAATGGTGCGGAAGAGTTCCAGAAGTTAGGAATCTCTCAGGAACAGGCGGCAAGCATGTCCAGAGAAGATCTGTTTGCGGCTACGATCAAAGGCCTGCAGAACGTTGAAGACGAAAACGAACGGGCAATTCTGGCACAGAAACTGCTCGGACGGAGCGCCATTGAACTCGGCGCTCTTTTAAATACATCCGCTGAAGACACCGAAGCCATGCGCCAGCGAGTGCATGAGCTTGGCGGTGTCATGTCAGATGAGGCGGTCAAATCTGCCGCCGCGTTCCAGGATGCACTTCAGGACATGGGAACGGCGTTTGATGGCATCAAGCGCAACGTCATGGCCGACTTCCTGCCATCCGTGACTGGTATCATGAGCGGCATCACGGACATCCTTGCCGGAGATACAGAGAATGGTCTTCAGCAGATTTCCGAAAGCGTGTCCATGATGATCGGACGGCTGAACGAACGGGTTCCGCAGATTATGGAGATCGCAAAGGGGTTGATCGGCGCGTTCGGTCAGGCGATCATCGAGAATCTGCCGTCAATCATCGAATCCGGAACACAGATCGTGATGGAACTGGTGAACGGACTGATCCAGGCACTTCCTGAGATCCTGAATGCCGGCGTTCAGGCTATCATCACACTGGCATCCGGAATCAGTGAGGCACTGCCTGATCTGATCCCAACCATGGTTGAAGCGGTGCTGACAATGGTACAGGGCCTGATCGACAATGTAGATCAGCTTGTGGATGCGGCGCTTCAGCTGATGATGGGACTGGCACAGGGCCTGATCAACGCACTGCCGGTTCTGATCGAGAGGGCTCCGGAGATCATTTCCAGTCTGATCGAGGCGCTGATCGGGATGATCCCGCAGATCGCCGAAGCCGGTGTGCAGTTGCTCACATCACTGGTGCAGAATCTTCCGCAGATTATCGCCAGTATTGTGAAGGCAATCCCGCAAATCATCACATCGATCGTTAAGGCGGTCGGACAGGGCGTTCCACAGCTTATTTCAGCCGGAATGAATCTGGTTAAGGGAATTGGGCAGGGAATCCTGAAAGGGGCCGTAGACGTCATAAATCAGGCCAGGAAGGTGGCCGCTGATGTAGTCAGCGCCATCAAGGATTTCTTCCGGATTTCTTCCCCGTCGAAGCTGACGGAAGAGATGGGTGTGTTCCTGGACAAAGGACTTGCGAAAGGAATTGAGTCAGCATCCGGATCTCCGGTTGGAAGCATGTCTGATCTCAGCGATGAAGTGGCAGATGCATTCGCTCCGCAGGTGAGCATGGATGCGCTCCGGACAGGATCGTATGCGTCAGCTACTGCAGCCGCTCCTCTGGAAATGGTCAGCAGAACAGCCACGCAGGCAAGGCCGCTGACGGTCATTCTGGAACTCAACCGGCAGGTTCTCGGCAAGGCTGTCTATCAACTTAACAATGAAGAAACGCAGAGAGTCGGCGTTCAGCTGGCAGGAGGTTACGGGATATGATCTGGTCTATTGACGGACTTGAATGGACTGTACCGTGCCAGGTTGATCGGACTGCAGAGATGCGGGCCAGTGAGATCAGCGGCGTTCTTCTCGACAAGACGTACTTCAACGATGTGATCGGGACGTACATGTCATATGACGTTTCGGTTGCCGTGCCGATGTCCATGGCGAGGGAATACGAAGATCTGTACGATCTCATCACGGAACCGGTATCCGGCCACACGTTCGTTCTGCCGTATGGGCAGTCAACCATCACGATCGTTGGGCGGGTGGCAAGCGTGAGTGATCAGTATCACTACATGGACGGCAAAAGGAACTACTGGCTCGGATTTAAGTTCACAGTAGTTTCCAACCATCCCACGAAAGAAGAAGACCTCGAAACCGTTCTCTCTCACGGCGTGGATCCGATGCCTTCTACGGTCGATATTGAAGACGGCGCGGCATTTATCTGGAATGCTACAGACGGCGTATGGGAAGCAGTCAGCGATTCTGATGAGGTGTACTACTGATGAAGATCAAAATCGGGAACAAGGTATACACGGAGATCAAGAATCTCTCATACGCTCCTGAGACGTCAATCGACTCGGACTGCGTCCCGGTCAATCAGTTCTCAGCTGATCTCATCACAGACGACGACATCACAGCCGGATCGGACATTGAACTGAGAGATGATCTTGACCAGCTGTGGGCCAAATACTGGGTGACATTTGCTGAACATGTTGATCAGTTCACAGTTCGTGTCCGGGCCGAAAGCAAAATCTCAATTCTCGACAGGAAGACAATGCCCGCCACGATGTACTCAAACACACCCGTTTCAGACATCCTGACGGGCATTTTTTCTGACTTGGGTTCTTCATCATACAGTCTCGATTCCTCGTTCTCTGCGGCCACGATCAGCGGCTTTATGCCGCATCACAGCAGACGTTACAGACTGCAGCTGATCTGCTTTGTCATCGGGGCGTACGTCAAGACATTCAATACGGACAAGATCGAGATCCTGCCGCTGTCGAATCAGGCCACGTATGTGCCGAAGGAAAAGACGTTCTGGAAACCTGCGGTCACGTACAAGGATTGGGTGACAGCAATCACCGTAAAATACTTTTCGTATCAGCAGGGGACTCCGGCCACCGGAGACGATTATGTCAAGGACGATCAGGGCGTAACGTACATTCAGACTGCCACGGAATATACCATCACCAACACGGATGCTCCTGTGACGGCTCCGCCGAATATCATTGAAGTCAGTGACGTTCAGATCATAAATGCGGGAAATGTTTCGGCCATACTGACACGGCTGGCATCAACGCATTTTGGAAGAACAGTGGCAGAAGTTGACGTCATCAACAATCGCGAGTACGAACCTGGACAGCGCCTGTACACTTACGGCATCGGCAAGCAGTTGGTGCTTGGCTATGTCGAGAGTGCAACATTTTCGTTTGGACTCCAGGCACGATCCAAACTGCATATGACGCCGATCGAAGTGAGAGAAGCGGTTGAACTGACGCTTAAATATACATGGGCAGAATCAGGAGTGAAGCTGACGGTGCTGATTGAAAAGCACCTTCTGCCGAAGTCCTATCAGTACACGATCCAGAATCAGTATGTCGAACTGTCATGGCAGAAACACAGATATGTTCTCAGGCCGCAGACAGAGACAACTACGGTCACGCTGACAACAGATACGGTGATTGAGATTCCGTGCTATGTGGCATTAGATGAATACAACGGCGAGCTGTCGGTGATTTCAGTTGATGAAGTGACTGTCAGCGAGGGAGAGGCGGATATTGAATGAGCGCAAAAGTGGTTATCACAGAACAGTGTCTTCAAGACATTGCAGACGCGATCCGGCAGAAATTAAACGTCGAAACGCAATACAAACCGAGTGAAATGGCTGCGGCCATTCTCACGATTGGAGAAAATAGCGAGGTAAGCGAAAATGATTGAACAGAAAAGCTATTTGAATCTTATCCCGGACACGGGACCGCTGAACGTGCACTGTTCGCAGTACGATGCCGGCATCCGCACGCTTGTCTTCGGGCTTTACAAAGGTGCTTCGCTGTTTCGGATTCCGGAAGGGATGACAGCGAAGATCCGCGGCGCGAAGCCGGATGGCAACGTGTTCGAATATTCGATGACAGTGGATGCGGAAGCAAACACCGTATCCGTTACGATCACCGAGCAGATGTCTGTCATTGCAGGTGATGTGATCTGTGAGGTGGTTCTGTTCAACGGAGCGACCGACAGCGCTGCCAATGTCATTGGATCTGCAAACTTCACCCTGATCGTGGAGCCGTCTCCGATCGACATGGGTGTGTTCTCCGACAGCGATGTCCCGGCCATTGAGACGCTGATCAACGGCGGCGAGATCGGGCAGATTATGACATGGGTTGAGACGGGTGTGGCTTGGACATGGGCGGCCCGCGGCGACATGATGAAAGCCGTCTATGATCAGAACGACAACGGGATCGTGGACAACGCCGAGAAGGTCAACGGCAAGACCGTGGCGAGGGATGTGGCTGCGGATGAATACACCAACACTCAGATCGACACCGAACTGAACAAGAAGGTCGACAAGGAAACTGGAAAAGGTCTCTCCACAGAGGACTATACGACAGCCGAGAAGACGAAATTAGGCGCACTTCCGACAGCGAATGAACTGACGTCCACCCTCAACGGAAAAGTGGATAAAGAGGCCGGGAAAGGTCTTTCTACTGAGGATTACACCACGGCAGATCAGACAAAGCTGTCAGACCTGCCGACCAAGGCTGAACTCGATACCGCCCTCAATGGAAAGGTAGATAAAGTCACTGGCAAGGGTCTTTCCACAAAAGACTACACCGCCGAAGATCAGTCGAAACTTTCCGGACTGCCTACCGGCTCAGAATTGACCGATGCATTGGCAGGGAAAAAAGACAAGCAGACCCCGGTTACTTCCCCGACCGCAAGCGGAAACGCACTGGCGTTTATTGATTCTGTTTCTCAGGACGCGCAGGGAGTTCTGACCGCAACCAAAAAGAATGTGACGGTAGATTCCACGCCGACAACCGGCAGTGCGAATCCGGTTCAGAGCGGAGCAGTTGCAACAGAACTCAGTAACTTAAATCAGGCTTTAGGTAACAAGGTAGACAAGGTTGCCGGGAAGGGATTATCGACCGAAGATTACACCACAGCTGAGAAGACGAAGCTCGGTGCCCTTCCTGATGCGGCTACGCTAAATGCGGATTTAGCGAACAAACAGCCACTTCTACAGGTCACTCAATCCATCAGTGGTGGATACTTATATAACAATTATTACTCTGTGAGTTAAGGAGGTAAATAAATGCCACAGACATTGTTAGCATCAGAAAAGGCAATAAATCATGAAGATGGGCTGAATATGACTATGGGTCTTCAGCGCATCGCACAGGCGGTGGAAAAACTGGCTGAACAGGCTCAGAAGCCTACGGTTTACGCTTTCCACATCGACGGAACAGAAAGTGTTCCTGCATCCAAGGTGACATACCTTGAAGATGCTTCAGGATTCACCCCTGCCGCTATGGACTACACAAACGGCAAGTTTAACTATGGATCATGGGCAAATGCGTTCTTCATGCCCCGCCCGTGCATGGTCAAATCCGATGGAACTGTTGACTATTACCTGTTAGAGAATGACTACACCAAAAAGACGGATGGAACCGCATCTGACGTTGCCAATACCAGTTATGACGGAAACGCCATGATGGAATGGGGAAGAAACGGCAAAAAGATTTGGTACAAAATCGTACCGGACACCGGAGATACTTCCAGTGCAACCGTGTATATCGCTGACGAACAGGTTGATCCTGATTATGTGGCGTGGTCTTTCGTAAACAATCAGGGCAATTATGTAGACCACTTCTATACCGCTATTTACAACGGGTCTAACGGCGATGCGTCCAACAAGATGCGCTCTCTCAGCGGACAGGCGGTCAAGAAATCACTGACCGGACAGAATGAGATTATTGCCGCTGAGCTGAACAATCCCGGAACAGATAAGCTGTGGTATACCGATGTATTCTGCGATAGGATTCTGATTGACCTTCTGCTTGTCCTGATTGGTAAGTCTACGGACACTGAAACAGTATTCGGCAACGGCCTGATTACAGGTTCAGAAACCGCTCTGACAAACTATGTTACCGGTGCTCTGAATGATAAGGGGCTTTTCTTCGGGTACAGCGATCAGACGCACGCAGTTAAGGTGTTCGGCATGGAGAACTGGTGGGGCGCTCAGTGGAGACGTACCGCAGGGCTGAACATGAACAGCGGTGTATTTAAATACAAGATGACTTATCCGTATACTACGGATTCTCAGGGATATGTGAACACCGAAGTAACACCAACTGGAACATCAAGTGGGTATATCTCAAAGATGGTATTCCTGAAGGATGCGTTTGTGGCCGGTGAAGTAAGTGGCACTTCCAGTACCCATTATTGCGACGGTCAGTGGTGGAATACATCAGGTGACAGGTGGTCACTATGGGGCGGCCCCTCGGGCAACGGCGTGAAATGCGGGGCGTTCTGCTGCGGTGTGAACAATGATCTTGGGGGCGCGACTTGGGCCATTGGGTCTGCGCTCTCTTTGAAGCCACTTGCCTAAGGGAAAGGTTGCAAGGAAAACCGTAGGTTGTCTTTGCCCTATGTCATAACGGACTTAGCGGTTTTGAAAAGTCACCGCTCTCACCTTGCCATATCATTTAAAAAACACAATTTATGGGGTAATACGGGACGGGCGGCAACTCGAACAACGACGTGAAATGCGGAGCGTTCTACTGCAATGTTCCAATTAGTAATAAGATGTGTTATAATATTTTATAGCGAGGTGGAACGTTATGACGAACGTTAGATATTGCATTTACTGCCATACGAACAAAAGAAACGGGATGAAATATGTTGGCTGTACTGGCATAAATCCCGTGAATCGATGGGGTCTGAATGGCTGTGGATATGACAAGAATAACGCATTTGGCAAGGCGATTAGTGAATTTGGGTGGGATTCATTTTCACACGAAATACTTGAATATGGCATACTCGGTGTCGATGAAGCCTACAGAAAGGAGTGTGAATACATCCAAAAATTAAATACCGTTTATCCTAATGGTTATAACACTGAGGATGGCGGTATTCATGGTTCGGTTAATCCTACAAGTATATATAGTGTTAGACGGGAACGCAGGCCAAAAAAGGGGTGGCATCATTCAGAAGAAACCAAAGAAAAAATGAGTGCTTCCCAAAAACGTTTTCGTGAAACACACACAATCCGAAACCCTAGAATTGCTAAACCTGTTGATATGTTCTCGAAAGATGGTGACTACCTACGCTCATTTTCTGGTGCTAGTGAAGCAAGCCGAGAGACAGGAATTGCAATCAGCACAATTTGTAAGGCATGTAAAGATACCACAGGGCGAAATAAAACCGCAGGTGGTTATGTTTGGAAATATAGAAAGGAGACTTTTGAGTGATGTGGAAAAAAGCGGAATCAGCGGAAATACCTGCTGAACTTGACACTACTTCTTCTAAAACGGTCAACTATGTCAGAAAGAACATTACAGAGGTAGAGCGTGAACAGCCTGACGGTTCTAAAATGACGATGTACGAATACGATGAACTGGCAGTCAAGAAGGAAGACTGGGAATTGTTCATGGCAGTCAGCGAATCGGCAGTCAGGATTGAAGAACACGAACGGGCATTGGCGGGGGTCAGTGAAACAACCGTAGCAAAGGGTGCTCATGCTGTAGGTGAATACATCACGGTTGACGGCGTGTTCTGTGAGGTCATAGCGGGCATTTGTGCCGGCGAAACAATTTCCCTTGGCAGAAATGTTAAGGCAGTGAACATCGGATCGGTATTATCTAACATGAAAGGTTGAAGGAGATAGAAATGAAGAAATACGCTATTATCAAGGTTACAAACGGCAACTATGCCATCCACGCTGAAGGTACAGACCTTAACAACATGAAGGTAAATTTCCATGGTCTTTGTCAGGCGTTATGGAACGAGCCTACAGTGGTGACAGCCAAGGTCATGATCGTTGACGAACAGTTGAATGTCGTGGACGGATACGCTGAGTACATCCATCACGAAGTTACCGCTGAATAATCGCTGAATAATCGCTGACTTGCGCTGACTAAACGCTGACTTCTGTACTCTTGCTTTGTATATACGTTTATGCTAGAATGTATATATGAAAGACAAGCAAATATTGATTCGGGTTGATGAGGAATTTCGACGGAAGTTGGAGTTCCTCAGAAATCTGAATGGATGGCGGACGATAAGCGAAACCATCCGAAAGGTGATTGAAAAGGAGTACAGGAGGGAAACAAATGAGCGTAATGATTAAGGGCATGGATATGCCATACGGGTGTGCAAATTGTCCATTTTGCAGTCTGCCTGTATATGATGCAAAAGGGCATGCTGATTATTTCTGCAATGTGGATGTAGAAGGAATAATAGGAAGCGCTGTTACAAGCGAAGTCATACGAATGTATGAAGGTGATACGCATAAAACGTTCCCTGATTGGTGTCCGCTTGTGGAAATTCCTACACCGCACGGGAAACTTGTTGACATTGATGCAATGATAGACAAATTTTGGGACGGCGATTACATGGAAATTAATTGCAGAGACTTGCGCAACATTCCGGTTATCGTGAAAGCGGAGGACATACCATGAGTGACATGATGTTCGCAAAAGGTTTCTTTTGCGTACTAAACCATAATGCCGAGGTCGGCAAAATGGTGGTAGGCGGTCACTTAAAGAAACCTTTAAGTTACTTGGCATCGGAGATGTCGGGGGTCGAGGCCCGGCCCGTTCACCAGTGCGGTGTGCGGTAGTTCCAAGGTTAAGAACGCCGATGCTCAAATTAATTCAAAAAATTCACTTGAGATTCACTCAAGATCGGAGGGCCTATGAGCAAAAGCATTGTGATCCAGCAGAAGGGCGTGGATCAGGAGATGACTGTATCAAAAATCAATACTCAGGAACTAGACGGATTCCAGTGCTCATGGGTACCGGAAGACGAAACGCAGCTGGAAGAACTGACCGTAACCGAGAACGGCGAATACACGCCAAGCGGTTACGGTTTTTCTAAGGTCACGGTGAACGTGGACACTCCGGCTCAACCAGTGCTGGGCGAGCTGATCGCAACCACGAACGGCACATACAATCCGGCTGACTACGGACTGGACGGCTTCTCGGCAGTGAAGACCAATGTGCACGGTGCCGATCCGGAGTACACACGAATCTACTTCTACAGTGAACCGCTGATCCCGCCGTGCGCAGGATACCCGCTGGATCTAACCGGTGTGGAAGTCCATGCAGTCAAATCTGACAACACTGAGATCGACATCACGGATCAGTGCCTGTTTGTCCCGCAGGATGGAGCCGTAGTGCCAGAGGGGACAACGGTAGTACCGCTGACAGCTTTTTGGAATAGGGGGCAGTCATGAGCAAGAACATAGTAATTGCAGAGGGCAGACGGGGCAGACGCTTCGGTGCCGTAAAAAAATTACGGACGAAACTGCAGGGCGGCGGTGATTGTCTTTGGGTTCCCGAAGATGATGTTCAGCTGGAATCTCTCTATGCCTATGAGAATGGTGTGTATCGGCCTGAGCAGTACGGATTCGATCGGGCATCGGTGAGCGTCATTGATGCTTCTCTTGCTCCGCTGAGTACTGGACATAACATGCCATCTTTTCCGCCTGCAGGCACAGATGGTTTTTCTCAGGTGACGGTCAATGTACCGACATCGGAACAAGACACGTACATGGACGCAATCCAGTGGCAGTGCATAGGTAACCCGTCTGACAAGCCGTACTCATGGGTGAGATATGCTGATCTTGCTAAGGAGTTCAGTAGTGGCGGGCGCAGTTGGATCACTACAGTCAAAGCATCAACCTTGTTTCAGTCTTCATTTCCTCCGTATATTAATAGCATCGACGGAGAGCCAAGACTGTGCGGATTCATAAGGGGTGAAAACTCATTGAGGGTTACATATAACTGGGAAAACATAAATCCGTCACAGAATCCGACGGAATATCAGCACGCATGGCTTAAAAACGGTGTCGTTGATTATTCAGACAACTGGAGCGAAAACACCAAGGTGATAGGCGGGATGGGCATTTGTTCAGAGCGGAAAAATGGGGAAGATTCGCTGTATCTGTATGAACTGGATAGTTACGCAAGGGTGGTAAACTGGGGAAACGGATTTGCGGCGGCAAGACCCAAATGCGGAGGAACAACGTTTTTCAAACAGGATTCCACCGTGGACGCCACGGCAGGAGTTGGAATATTGAGAAACAGAAACGTTATCGCTGTAATTGTGTCGGAACGGCAGGACGGCCCGTACAACTACAACTATCTCACCGATGATGTGGAATATAAAATTCTCAACGGCATGTCATTCGCAAGTATGGAAGAATGGCTTACGTGGTGCAAAACACATTGACGGCGATTGCCGTTTTTCTTTTTCAGGAGGAAGTATGATGCTCGCTACAATTCAGGAACTGTGCGTTATATGCCGGCGGCTTCTGCTGATCTCGGACACGATGCTCAAGGAGCTTCGGAAACTTGGCTTTGATTCCAAGGCGGCTGAACGCTTGGAACGTGATCTCAACCACATTCGCGACATGCTCAGAAAAATGGAGGATTGACTATGCTGTCACCACAGGAATTTTTAAATCAGTACCTTGGATGGGGCAAGGACGTAAACGGCGCGGCTGGCATCCAGTGCGTCGATCTGGCAAAGGAACACTTCAGACTGGTCGGCGTGCCGAACTATGCCGGACCGATCGGCGGGGACGGCTATGCGGACAACATCTGGTACAACAGGGAGCGCTGGGCAACCTGGTACGATTTCATTCCTGCCGGGCAGTTCCAGGATGGAGATATGGTGGTCTTTCCACACCAGTCAAGAGGTGGTTGGACACACCCATACTCGCACGTCTGCTTCTGGTACTCTGGTCAGGAGTTCGGTACCAATCAGGGCGTGGCGCAGGCTACGCTCAAAAGCACTGACTGGAGCGATGCTCTCGGAGCATTGCGCTATAAAGGTTGGAACACGAAAGCAGCCATTCCGGATCTTGCCTCTGATGTCGAGATCAACGGCCATTCCTACAGCCTGTATAAGCAGGCAAAAGGACAGGCCGTTGTAGTCCTGTCGGCGGGGCTGAACAATCTTGCCAGTCTTCGGAATCTCGATGCTGATGTGTACGTCTGTGCCAAGATCACCGGTGCCAACTACTTTCAGATGCGGGCTGATCAAGAAGATCCTTACGGGACAACTTACGGAGATCTGTCATCGCCTTTGAATGATGCATATCAGAATCTGCCGAATCAAAACAGCACGCTGTACTACGACATCGAATCCGGCGTGTACGGTGACTGCACCGGAGTGGAGGTTGACCGCAGCCATAACGTCTTCTCGCCTGCGGTTGTTTATCCGCAGTACGGTAACTTCCAGTACGCTCGCATGGTCGGCATGGACCACGTTAATGTGGTCAGCCGGTATTCCTTCGTCATCCGGATGCCCGACGGCACGTATGCGCTTGGCATCGCAAATCAGGATCTCACACCTAAGCAGATCGCCGAAGATTTCCGATCTGCTTATTATTTTGAATCGATCGCATTCTTGGATGGCGGAGGATCTGCGCAGATGGCGAGATGGACCGATCATCACATGGAATATGTCCGGGAAACCGGCAGGGAATGCCCGTCGGCGGTTGCAATCGTCAGCACGAAACCGTATGAAACCGATGAACCGATTATCGTTCCGGTACCTGAGCCGGCACCGATCGAACCCGAACCGGAGCCGATGCCTGCAGATCCGGAGCCTTTGCCTGAAGTGCCAACCATCATCATTGATGACAAGGAGGAAGATATGGAAGAAAAGAAAGTGACCATTGTTGAGCAGATCGCAAAGTTGATCGACGTCAAATCGATCATCACATTCATGCTGATCGGTACGCTGTGCTATCTTGCGGTCAATGGCAAGTCATTGGACCAACAGTTCATGACTATAGTCACCGCTGTGACTACTTTTTACTTCAGTTACAAAGTCCAAAAAAATGGAGATCAGAAGTGATTGATGAAGAGGAGCTTCGGCTGAAGTATCAGAATCTTCTGATCCGCTACCTTGATCTAAAAATTGAAAACGACAGATTAAAACATCAGATCGAGCTCCTCGGTGCATTGGGTATCTCGATCGAAAAGGAAAGAGAGGACAAAACCAATGCAGGTTCAAATTAACGAAGGGGCGGTTCTTACCATCGTTCTGGCATGCATCGCTGCTCCCGGTTTCTGGGATCTTCTGAAGTCACTCTTTGATAAGCTTCTCGGAAGAAAGAGAGTTACCCTTGAAGAGATTGATGAGAAACTGGACGGCCAGCGAAAAGACATAGACAGGCTGAAGGACCGGTTCACAGAGCTCGAGGGCGCCGAAGCACAGGAAGCCGCACAGGGAGCCAGACGAAGGATCCTAAGATTCAATGACGAGCTCCTGAGAAACATCGATCATTCTAAAGAATACTTTGATGATGTCTTGGAAGACATCAAGACGTATGAGGACTACTGCCACACACACCCATCTTTTGAAAACGGCAAGACGGTAATGGCAGATAAGAACATAAAAAGATGTTATGAGCTTTGCATGGAGAAGCAGAGTTTCTTAAAATAAAACTGTCATTATTAACCCCCTCCTTATGACACCCTCCGGACGATCGCTCCGGAGGGCTTTTTTTATGCTCTAAACCGATTGTTCATATAAAATAAGAGAGGAAGTTGCCCACAAGTTGCCCACGGCATAAAAAAACCGCATGTTCATGCGGTTTTGAAACATATAGTGCGGATGACAGGATTCGAACCTGCACGAGTCTCCCCACTGACCCCTGAAATCAGCGTGTCTACCAGTTTCACCACATCCGCAGTGCTTTACTATAGTATCGGGTTTTATTCCGTTTGTCCAGAAATTTTTAGAAAAAAATGAAGAGAAATGAAAAAAATATCCGTGAAGGAGCGATTTTATGAAAAACTTTGTCCTGAACAGCCGCGAAGATCTGATCGAAGCGGTGAAGTATTTCGGTTTTCTGCCGTTTTTTGCCAATGAGATCGAAGGGTTTTCCATAGAGGAGATGACCCCGTCTTCCCGCTGGTTCACGGGACTTGACGGACCCTGGGACTGGAAGGGCCCGGTGATCGGGGAGGGGGATTGCGTATACGGAAAGTTCTTTGCCAATAAAGCCGGCTTTGTTTCCAACCGGTGGTTTCCCGACTTTGCCAACATCCGCAGGGACGGCTATGACTTCGACGCAAGAGCCGAAGACGGTCTTGCCTCCTATAACGACCAGTATCTCTACGGGATTATCTCCCGGCACCACAGCATTCTCTCCAAGGATGCCAAGATTGAGGGAGGATATGTCAAGCCGAGGAAAAACAGCCCGGATGCCTGGCAGCCGCGGAAGGGCTTTGACACCAGCATCACCCGCCTGCAGATGCAGTGCTATGTGATCATCTCCAATTTCGAATATGAAATGAGCAAAAGCGGAGAGTTCTACGGCTGGGGCATAGCGAGATATGCCATCCCCGAGGAATATCCGGGAAAGAAAAAATTCACCGATAAAGTATATAGACACACGGTGGAGGACAGCCGCAGACGGGTGAAGAAACACCTGAAATCCGTGCTGGAGGACACCGATGAGACTCTCCTGAACCGGCTGATCGGAAGGTAATTCCCGGCCGTTTTTTTCATGCATGCAGGAGCGTTTGTGAAAACTGCATGAAAACACACATTTTAAGCGGTTTTTCGACCGTTTTGCCCGTTGAAAAGATGGCTGTGATTTGTTAAAATTTCTGTGATATGAGAATTTTTTAACAAAGTCTCGTACAGAGAAGGAAAGGAAAGTCTAATTCATGTCAAAAAAGGTTGTTTTAGCAGGCGCCTGCCGCACGCCGATCGGAAAGATGGGCGGTGCGCTCAGTACAGTACCGGCAACAGATCTCGGTGCTCTTGTGATCAAGGAGGCGCTGAACCGCGCCGGTGTCAAACCCGAACAGGTTGACCATGTCTACATGGGAAACGTCATCCAGGCTGGTCTTGGCCAGAACCCGGCTCGTCAGGCTTCAATCAAGGCGGGACTCCCCGTTGAATGCCCGGCCGTATCCGTCAACGTTGTCTGCGGAAGCGGACTCAACTGCGTCAACATGGCTGCCCAGATGATTATCGCCGGCGATGCGGACATCGTCGTAGCAGGCGGTATGGAAAACATGAGCCAGGGTCCGTACGCGGTGATGAACGGCCGTTACGGCTACCGTATGAATGACGGCAAGCTGGTTGACCTCATGATCAAGGATGCGCTCTGGGATGCATTCAATAATTACCACATGATGATCACCGCCGAGAACGTAGCGGAACAGTGGAAGCTGACCCGTGAAGAGCTCGATGCTTTTGCGGCGGAAAGCCAGCAGAAATGCGAGAAGGCAATGGCAGACGGCAAGTTCAAGGATGAGATCGTTCCCGTTGTCATCCATGGCCGCAAGGGCGATACCATTGTCGATACCGATGAAGGCCCTCGTCCGGGAACCACAGCGGAAACCCTTGCCAAACTGAAGTGCTGCTCGGGCAAGAAGGAAGGCGGCGTAGTCACCGCCGGCAACGCATCCGGAATCAATGACGGTGCAGCGGCAGTGGTTGTGATGAGCGAAGAAAAGGCGAAGGAACTCGGCATTGTTCCGATGGCGACCTTCGTAGCGGGAGCTCTCGGCGGCGTGGATCCGAGTATCATGGGCGTCGGTCCGGTTGCGGCTACCAGGAAGGTTCTTGCAAAGACCGGAATGAGCGTAGCGGATTTCGATCTGATCGAAGCCAACGAAGCATTTGCGGCCCAGTCTGTCGCAGTCGAAAAGGAACTGAAGTGGGATCACTCCAAACTCAACGTCAACGGCGGCGCGATCGCCCTGGGTCACCCGGTAGGAGCCAGCGGATGCCGTATTCTTGTCACTCTGCTCCATGAGATGGTGAAGCGGGATGCGAAGAAAGGCCTTGCCACCCTGTGCATCGGCGGCGGTATGGGCTGCGCGACGATCGTAGAGCGTGACTGAGGAAACTGCCATGAGTTTTGTAACGTATGAAAGCAAAGGTGCCTACGGCATCATTACCATGAACCGTCCGGAAGCGCTCAACGCTCTGGATTCCAATGTGCTCAACGACCTCTCTGCCGCCCTGGATGCGGTGGACCTCAATGCCGTAAGAGCGCTGATTATCACCGGTGCGGGCGAAAAGAGCTTCGTCGCCGGCGCTGACATCAAGGAAATGGCCAACCTCACCAAAGCGGAAGGAACCGCCTTCGGCAAGAAGGGCAATGATATCTTCCGCCGCATCGAAACCTTCCCGATTCCCGTGATCGCTGCGGTCAACGGATTCGCGCTGGGCGGCGGATGCGAACTGGCCATGAGCTGCGATTTCCGGATCTGCTCCGACAACGCCGTATTCGGCCAGCCGGAAGTCGGTCTCGGCATCACGCCGGGATTCGGCGGAACACAGCGTCTGGCAAGACTGGTTGGTCCGGGCTATGCCAAGCAGATGATCTACACCGCCCGCAATATCAAGGCGGATGAAGCGCTTCGCATCGGTCTTGTCAATGAGATCGTTCCTCAGGCGGAACTTCTGGCAGCCGCCGAGAAACTCGCGGCAGGAATCGCGAAGAACGCTCCGATCGCTGTCAGGATGTGCAAGAAGGCGATCAACGAAGGTCTTGATCTCGATATGGATCAGGCAATCGAGCTCGAAGAGAAGCTCTTCGGAGAATGCTTCGAAACCCATGATCAGGTCGAAGGCATGAGTGCGTTCATGGAAAAACGCAAGGAAAAGAATTTCACCAACAACTAAGCAATAGAAGAAGGAGAGAAAAGAATGAAAGTTGCAGTAATTGGCGCCGGCACAATGGGCCGCGGCATCGCGCAGGCATTTGCGCAGTGCGATCAGGTTGAGAAAGTGTATCTCTGTGACATCAAGCAGGAGTTTGCGGACAGCGGCAAGGCCATGGTCAAGAAGGGCTTTGACAAGCGGATTGCCAAGGGCAAGATGGCGCAGGAAGACGCCGATAAGATTCTGAACAAGATTCAGTGCGGACTCAACGATCAGGCAGTGGATCCCGATCTTGTTGTCGAAGCAGCGCTTGAGGTCATGGATCTCAAGAAGAAGTGCTTCAAGGAACTGCAGGAAGAAATCGTCAAGAACGAGAACTGCATTTATGCGTCCAACACCTCCAGCCTTTCCATCACGGAAATCGGTGCCGGACTCCAGAAGCCTGTCATCGGCATGCATTTCTTCAACCCGGCTCCGGTCATGAAGCTCGTTGAAGTCATCGCCGGCATTAACACCCCTGCCGAGATGGTAGAGAAGGTGAAGGAAATCTCCGAGATGCTCGGAAAGACACCGGTTCAGGTAGAAGAGGCTCCGGGCTTTGTCGTCAACCGGATTCTCGTTCCGATGATCAATGAAGGCATTCAGGTTTACAGCGAAGGCATCGCCAGCATCGAAGGCATCGATACTGCCATGAAGCTCGGCTGCAACCATCCGATGGGACCGCTGGAGCTCGGCGACTATGTCGGACTCGATATCGTTCTTGCGATCATGGATGTCATCTATCATGAGACCGGTGATTCCAAGTACCGTGCCTGCACACTGCTGCGGAAGATGGTCCGCGGCAAGCGCCTCGGTGTCAAGACCGGAATCGGCTTCTATGATTACAGCAACGGCGGAAAGGTTGCCGTAGATAAGAAATAAGCATTGCCTGCCGGGTGATTTTTTCACCCGGCTTCCATGTGTTTGAAAAATATTGGAGGACTTAGAAAAAATGGATTTCAAGCTTGATGAAAAGCACGAAATGGCGAGATCCCTCTTCCGGGATTTTGCGGAAAAAGAAGCAAAGCCTCTTGCCATCGAAGTCGATGAGACAGAGGAGTTTCCCCGCGAGACCGTAAAAAAGATGCAGAAATTCGGATTCATGGGAATTCCCGTACCGAAGGAGTACGGCGGACAGGGATGTGACCCCCTGACCTATATCATGTGCGTGGAAGAGCTGGCAAAGGTCTGCGCAACCACCAGCGTCGTAGTCAGCGCTCACACCAGTCTCTGCATCGATCCGATCATGACCTACGGCACCGAGGAACAGAAACAGAAGTATCTCGTACCGCTTGCCAAAGGTGAAAAGCTCGGCGCCTTCGCGCTGACCGAACCGGGTGCCGGCACCGATGCCCAGGGTGCCCAGACCAAGGCGGAGTTTGATGAAGCGACCCAGGAGTGGGTGCTCAACGGCTCCAAGTGCTTCATTACCAACGGCAAGGAAGCGGACATCTACATCGTGATCGCCTACACCGATATCGTTGAAGACAAGAAGGGACGCAAGCAGAAGCGTTTCTCCACCTTCATCGTGGAAAAGGGAACACCGGGATTCACCTTCGGCGTCAAGGAAAAGAAGATGGGTATCCGCGGCTCCTCGACCTATGAGCTGATCTTCCAGGACTGCCGGATTCCGAAGGACAACCTGCTCGGCGTCCGCGGCAAGGGATTCGGAAACGCCATGCATACGCTTGACGGCGGCCGCATCGGCATCGCTGCCCAGGCGCTCGGCATCGCCGAAGGCGCACTCGACCGCACAATCGCCTATGTCAAGGAAAGAAAGCAGTTCGGCCGTTCTATCGCCCAGTTCCAGAACACCCAGTTCCAGATTGCCAACATGGCAACCCAGATTGAAGCAGCGCGCCTGCTGGTCTACAAGGCTGCGATGGCCAAGGCAGAAGGCGGGTCCTATTCCGTCGAAGCCGCAACCGCCAAGCTCTTTGCGGCCGAGACCGCCATGGATGTCACCACCAAGTGCGTACAGCTCATGGGCGGCTACGGATATATCCGTGAATACGAAGTGGAGCGCATGATGCGCGATGCGAAGATCACCGAGATCTACGAAGGAACCTCCGAAGTTCAGCGTATGGTTATCTCCGGCGCACTCTTGAAGTAAGAAGGGAGAATATGGCTATGAAAATTGTAGTATGCATAAAGCAGGTACCGGATACCGCCGGCGGCGTTAAGTTCAAACCCGACGGAACCCTGGATCGCGGCGCAATGCTTGCGATCATGAATCCGGATGACAAGGCAGGTCTCGAGGCGGCGCTCCGCATCAAGGATGCCGATCCCGAAAATGTCAAGGTCACTGCGGTTACCATGGGTCTTCCCAAGGCGATGGCCGTTCTCCGTGAAGCGGTTGCGATGGGTGCCGATGAGGGACTTCTGATCACCGACCGGGTGCTGGGCGGTGCGGATACCTGGGCTACTTCTTCCACGATTGCCGGTGCCCTCAAGAACATGGAATATGACCTCATCATCACCGGCCGTCAGGCAATTGACGGTGATACCGCGCAGGTCGGTCCCCAGATTGCCGAACACCTCGGCCTGCCGACCATCTCCTATGCAAAGGAGATTGAGATCGACGGCGATTCGGTGATCGTCAAGCGGATGTTCGATGACGGATACATGATGTTAAAGGCGAAGATGCCCTGCCTCATCACCGCGCTTTCCGAACTCAACGACCCGCGTTACATGACACCGGGCGGCGTGTTCGATGCCTTTGACAAGGCGGATAAGTTCGTCACCTGGGGAAGAGCTGAGCTCAGCGTTGACGATTCCAATATCGGTCTCAAGGGCTCTCCGACCCAGATTGCCAAGGCAAGTGACAAGGTTGCCAAGGGCAAGGGAACGGTCGTAAAGCCGGATTCCCCGCAGGAAGCAGCCGACTGCATCGCTGCTGCACTGCTCGAGAAGAACATCATCTAAGGAGGCAGGAAGAATGAGTTTAGAAGATTACAAGGGCGTATTTATCTACGCTCAGCAGGTAGACAACAAGCTTTCCAATATTGCGTTCGAACTTCTTGGCAAGGCAAAAGAGCTTGCGGCGGATCTCGATGAAAAGAAAGTCACCGCGGTTCTGATCGGCTATCAGGTCAAAGGCCTTGCGGATGAACTGGCGAAGTACGGTGCCGACCGCGTCATCGTCGTCGATGATCCCGAGCTGAAGGACTACCGCACCGAGCCTTATACCCATGCTTTGTCCTCGGTCATCAACGAGTTCAAGCCGGAGATCATGCTGGTAGGCGCCACCGCGATCGGAAGAGATCTCGGTCCCCGCACCAGTGCCCGTGTCAAGACCGGCCTTACCGCCGACTGCACCAAGCTCGACATCGGTGACTTCCCGCTCACTCCGATCCCCGGTCAGGAACAGAAGCACAAGCAGCTGCTTATGACCCGTCCGGCCTTCGGCGGAAACACGATCGCTACGATCGCCTGCCCGAATCACCGTCCCCAGATGGCAACCGTCCGTCCGGGCGTCATGCAGAAGATCGCTCCGATCGAGGGCGCAAAGGCCGAGGTTGTCGAATACAATCCGGGCTTTGAAGAGAACAATTGCTATGTCGAAATCCTCAAGGTCGTCAAGGAAGTCTCCACCGTTGCGGATATCGCCGATGCCAAGATTCTTGTCTCCGGCGGCCGCGGTGTCGGATCCAAGGAGAACTTCAAGCTCCTCGAAGATCTTGCTGCCGTTCTCGGCGCAACCGTTTCCTGCTCGCGTGCCGTTGTAGACAGCGGCTGGATGCCGAAGGAAATGCAGGTCGGCCAGACCGGTAAGACCGTCCGTCCGAAGGTGTACTTCGCAATCGGTATCTCCGGTGCGATCCAGCATGTCGCAGGAATGGAAGAGTCCGACTTCATCGTCGCCATCAACAAGGATGAAAATGCTCCGATCTTCGATGTCGCAGATCTCGGCATCGTGGGCGATCTCAACAAGGTCGTTCCGCTGCTCACCGAAAAGCTGAAGGCGGAAAAGGCGAAGAAGGGCTGATTCCAGCCATCGCTCAGGCAAAGAGAACCTCACGCGGGTTCTCTTTTTC
>JAFWCM010000040.1 GCA_017536885.1 Solobacterium sp. | reverse complement strand
GTCTGTATTATAGCGAACCTTTTCGATTATGAAAACGCTTACCCGAGCAAGGTGTCAAGAGTTTCGCCGTAGGCGGGAAGGAAATCATTCATGTAATCCCTGACTTCGGGGCAGGTTTCTGCCATCTCCATGAGTTTCTTCTCGGTGCTTTTCAATGCCGTTTCAAACTCCCTGTTTCCCGCCTGACGCTCTTCGATGCATTTGATATAGGCGCTCATACGGTCTGCCGCCTTGACGAGCAGATACAGATACCGGTCGGTTTCATCTTTGCTTTCTTCCATCAGAATCTCTTCGTAATACGGTTTCAGATCTTCGGGAAGCTTTGTGAGCAGGCGCTTCTTGGCAGTATCCTCCACCTCATGGTAGGAGGTGCGGATATTGTCATTGCCGTATTTGACCGGGGTGGGCATATCGCCGGTGATGATCTCCGAGACATCGTGATACAGTCCGATCACAGCCGCTTTCTCCGCCGGAAGATTTCTGCCGTAGCGAACATTGGCGATCAGGCACAGAGCGTGTGCGATCATCGCAACCTCCAGGGAATGCTCGGAGAGATTTTCTCTCCTGCTCGAGCGCATCAGAGCCCAGCGCTCAATATACTTCATGCGCGACACCGTCGCGAAAAAATGATAATCCATATACTTCTTCTTTCTGTTCAGGACATCCCATCAGTTGAGCATGGCGGGATCAATGTCATCCAGGTCATCCTCTTCATCATCATCGTAACTCGGAAGGGCATCGATGGCCTTCTTCACGAGTTCGAGCGGAAGCACGCAGAGCGGTTTCTCAAAATCGGGGTCAATCAGAAGCCCTTCCACATCCATGTCATCCGTAATTTCATGGATGTGCCTCAGGGAAATCTGAACCTTCACTTCATATCCGAGCTTCTCGGCAGACTCCGGACTGCTGTAGACCGGCATCAGCTTATGGCCGGCAATCTCCACCAGATGAAATGATGTTCCGCTGTCATTCATGTAATCCACTTCCGGATAGACCGGCGCATTGGTCACGATCGCAAGGCACATCGCCTCGCCGACCCGCATGTATTCCTGATCAGAGGCGGTCTTCTTGTACTCCTCCACGGCTTCGCCCAGGTAGTCATACTCCGCTTCGGGATCGCTGAGCTCCTCCATGAATTCATCGTCTTCTTCTCTGGCATCCTCCACCCGCGAGGTGAGCTCCTGTGCTCTTTCGATGTTTCCGTATCTTCTGTAATAAGCAATCGCAGAAGCGAAGACAGCGCCGTACTGAATATCATATTCATCCCCGTCCCGGGTAAATCTGCGGATGAGTTCATCCGCTTCCTTGTGTTTCTGCAGATCGGAAAGCGTTTCGATCATCACCGCTGCCGCAAAGGGATTGTCTTTCTCCCGCTCAAACCAGTCTTCCGCATGTTCATAGGCTTCTTCCGCCTGGCCGATGCCCCGCAGAGCAAAGTACATATGATAGTTCTGCAGGTTTTTACAGATGCCGTTGATCCTGAACAGCTTTGCCAGTCTCTGAAGAACATCATAAAGGTCCTGATACCGGCCTTCCGAAATCAGGACGGCGGGCAGATCCACAAAGATATCGCAGGCACTGTCGGGAATCTCTTCATCCTGAAACAGCTCTTCGGTCGTTTCCGGCAGCCGCTTCTCTTCTCTGAGCCTTTCGCAGGTCTTTTCATATTCATCAAACGCCTGAAGGAAGCAGTCGGAACCATGTCCTTCATCCCACGCATCATATGCGGCATCCAGCAGGTTTTCATAGTGATACCAGTCTTCGTCCAGATCAAGCATCACTTCATCGATCTCTTCCTGATAGGATTCAAGATCCAGCGGCGCATCAAAATCGCCGAACTTTCTGAGACCGAGATTCCAGGGAAGCGCAGGTCCCCGCTCCGGATAGGTGTTTCTGCTTGCCGGGCTTACGGAGCCGGCGATGTAGCCGAGAAAGATGCTTCGGTCATCTTCAAAGATTCCCGCGCCCTTGCCTTCTTTCAGAATCACCGGGTCACTTTCCGTGCGTTTTACTTTTCCGCGGTAAACTTTCACATCGAATTCCCACCAGTCGCCCAGATCATAGATAAAACTTGATTTTTCTCCGAGATCGGAGATTCGGTAATCCTTCATCAGAACATCGTTCTTTTCCGGAAGGTCTTCATCTGTTTCCAAAACAAACCGGCGGTCTTTGCTCTGAAACTCATACAGATGCGCATCCATCATCTGAAACGCAGCCATGATCACCTGCGCAAAAAACGGGAGAAGAAGATTATCCCGGACCAGAAGAACCCGGTACAGACGATACGGTGCGTCTGTGCTTGAGATTTTGATTTTTGTATATTCCATTTGCTTTCCGCCCTTCTTAATTACACATTTTACCAAAAAGATGACAGTTCCCCGCGATTCCTTCCCAAAACAAAAACCGCCCGGAGGCGGAGAATCACTGCGGTACTGAGGTTCGGGTTCAGACATCCTTTTTTCTCAGGAAGTTGAGATATCCGGTCGCAATTGCGATCGCAAGCGGAATCACCAGTCCGTCGCCGGAGACGACCTGCCAGCTGTCCTGATGCAGAAGGTATTCGATTCCGTTCCACATCAGCAGAAAAAAGATGACATACAGAACAAATGTGACATATTTGTTTTTTACCATCCGCACCCTCCTGTATTCAGAGAGAAACCTCCCGGGCTTCCCATATCATTATATCCTTCGGGATGCGGAATGATTGTTAATCCG
>JAFWCM010000293.1 GCA_017536885.1 Solobacterium sp. | reverse complement strand
CTTCTAGGAATTGACTAACGGAACCGCCAAGTCCAGCGTTAATCAACTCCTAGAAATTTCCTGGTGTCCCTTTCTCGGACACTGCCATTATACAGTGAATTAATTCCTCCATCGGGTCCCGTCTGCAAATTAAGGTTTTTTTGAAATAAAACCGGGTTCGGGAAGAAGAAAACGCAGAAACACTCTGCGCTCCTCACGTATTGCGGATGTTTTCCCGCATCTGTTTTGTGATGCCGATCCGGATCATCGTGGATCTCGATCCGTAGCCGATCGCATAGCCGGCTTTGGTCTCGGTCACCCGGATCGCTCCGAGTTCCTTGAGCCGGTTGACGTTGAGTTTTTCGGAATCGTAGAGGCTGATGACAAGGCGTTCGGTGCCGGAGTGGATCAGCTTAATGTTTTCCACACCGCCTACCGATTCGATCGTTCCCCTGATCACATCATCCTTGACGCCGGTATGGAAGAGGTCCAGCGCCAGGTATTTGAAATACAGCCGGGTCATGAAGAAGTAGATGAAGAAGCTCAGAAGACCTACGGCCGCGATGCGGATCAGGCTGTTCTGCACATTCAGGTTCTGCAGGTAGCTCAGAAACTCCAGCAGGGTTCCCGGCATCGCCGTCATCGTGGATGTGCCGTGATAGAAGAAGCCGAGGTAGACATGCATCGACTGAAATACGCCGAAGAGGATGCCCATAAACGATACATGGAAGAAAAACAGCAGCGGGCACAGCAGAAACAGCGAGAGTTCCAGAGGCAGAAGACAACCGGAGAACAAAGACATCAGGGTGGTGACGATGTAGAACATCCGCCGCCTTCTGCGCTCGAGTTCATCGGTCTGCAGGCTGTACATCGCCCAGAGCAGTCCCGGCACGGCAAACATGTTGATCACGTAATACGGGGTGATGAAGCGGCCGCTCATACCGGTCAATGAAGAGGCCTCATACTGAGACGTCCAGATGTTGACGTCGCCGGCGATATTCGTGCCGGCCATCGAAATCCAGGACCCTCCGCTGGCGCTGTACCAGAAGGGAGAGCGGATCAGCGTGCCGAGGTTGAGTATTCCCAGCAGCCGGTCCATGACGCCGTACATCATGAGATTGACCGGGTTGGTCGTATCCTTGGCGATATACTCGATCGCCGTGGTAAGCATCCGGATCACATACGGCCATCCCCAGGCCACCGCCACCGCAGCCAGCGAACTCAGAATCGAAGTGCGGATCACGCACCAGGTATCTCTTGAAATAAAAGAGAAGAAGCTGTATTCGCTGCGGGAGCGGGAGGAGTTGAAACTCCCCAGCGTGATCAGCGCCACGATCGCCGTGGCGATAATTCCCGTCTGCAGCGGATAATGCACGCCGCCCCGCATCGTCGCCGATGAGGCGGTCGTCATCGACAGGCCGAGAATCGAGGAGTAGGCGGTGGAAGGCAGATCCTGGCGGCTGAAGTACATGGTGACCACCAGATAGGAGACATAACCGCAGACCGCGGAAGTCATCGTGGTCGCGCTTCCCGACTTTCTTGCGACAAGGCGCACCAGAAACAGAAAGGGAAAATTCGTTATGAGAAACGTGCCCGTACGCATCAGACAGTTGGCGAGAAGCACGACAAAATCATTGTCAAAATGAATGAACGCCGCATAGGCTTCATTCGTGATGAGATTTCCGAGTCCCAGCATAAAAACGGCGAAAAACAGCACCGTGATGGGAAACGTCAGGATTTCATACAGAGAATGCCAGTTGCGCATATCTTCCTCACTTCTTTGTTAAAACAGACTCTTCAGGCGGTCGAAATAGCTGATATCCCGGCCCTTGATCATCCGCACCCGCTTTTCCGGAGAAACCCGGATCTCCAGCCGGTGGACATCATCCATGGGAAACACCTCATTGTCCGCACCCAGCAGGGCACCGGCAAAGCTCTCGGAGACAAAGGTGATCCTGTTGGTGTCGTTCATCACAAACGGCGCCTTCAGAGATCTGTATTTATTATGGTGAATTCCCGCCATCTCGCACATTTCGATGAGGTTCAGCCCCTCTTCGATCACGGCGCCGCCAAGCGACCGGTTGTATGCCGTAGAGCCGAGCTGTGTGCTTACGCACATGCCGGTTCCGCGGTAGGTCTCAAACAGCCTGCCGTTGATATAAACATCCATATTCTGGGTTCTGGCCGCGTTCTCGATCCGGATTTCATTGATGCCGTAATAGACGCCGTTTTCCGTTCTCCCTTCCAGGATCGGATAGGTATATTCCCTGACCTCTCCCCTGAGGAAGGTATCTATGAACTCCTCATAGTCCCGGTCCCGGTAATCGGTATAAAAACCCAGGGTTCCGGTGTGGATGCCGAAAAAACGCGCCCGGTCCAGATGATCGAGATACTTGTGCACCGCATAGATAAACGTACCGTCACCGCCGATGACAAACACAAAATCCGGCGTATTCTCATTCTGGAAATAGCCGTTTTTCTTCAGGATCATCTCCGTCTTCTGACAAAGAGATCTCGACACATCATCCGGTCTTGAAACGATTGCGAAGTCTGACATATGTTAAAGTATACCACCATTGCCGCTCACTCTCCTACTGCAAGAAATACCCGTAAGCCCTTACAATGCGCAATCCCCTTTTCTTTTGAATCCGGTTGTGATAAACCTGTAAAAATGATTCAGGAGGAAAACCACCTATGAAATCAGAAAACGGCGTTATGATGCAGTATTTTGAATGGTATCTCCCAAAGGCATGCGGCCTCTGGAAGCGCCTGAAAGAGGAAGCACCTTCACTTGCGGAAAAGGGATTCACCGCCCTGCGGCTTCCGCCGGCATATAAAGGACAGCGCGGAGACGAAGAGGTAGGCTATGCGGTCTATGACCTCTATGATCTCGGCGAATTCGATCAGAAGGGCACCGTCCCCACCAAGTACGGAACAATGAAGGAATATATCGAAGCGGTTGAAGCCTGCCGCAAAGCGGGCATCAGCGTCTATACGGATATCGTGTTTAACCACATGGTGGAAGGCGATGAACTCGAGACCGTCGATGTCGTCGATTTTGACTGGAATGACAGAAACCAACAGGTTGACGAGCCGAAGACGATCCAGGCGCTTTCCACATTCACCTTCCCGGGCAGAAACGGGGAATACAACTCCTTCGTCTGGGACAAGAACTGCTTCTCCGGAAGCGACACGGATGAGCTCAGCGGAGCACGGGGAATCTTCCAGTTTCAGGGATCGAAGTGGTCGGAGTCCGTGGACGATGAAAACGGAAACTACGACTATCTGCTCGGTCTCAATGTCAATTTCAGCAACCCGGATGTGGTAGCGCATCTTCTCGACTGGGGACAGTGGTATTACGATACCGTCAAGCCCGACGGATTCCGTCTCGATGCCCTCAAGCACATCGACTACAACTTCTTCCCCGGCTGGCTTCAGGAACTGCGGGCATATTCCGGAAAGGAGCTGTTCACCGTCGGCGAATACTGGAAAGGCGATGTGAACAAGCTTCTGGCATATCTTGAAAATGCGAAGGAATGCATGTCATTGTTCGATGTTCCCCTGCACTACAACCTGCACAACATCTCGGTATCAAGCGGAGCCTACGATCTTTCCCAGGTCTTTCAGGGAACCCTGACAGAAGCCGATCCGGTCCATTCCGTCACCTTCGTGGACAACCATGACACCCAGCCCACCCAGGCGCTGGAAAGCTGTATCGAAGAGTGGTTCCTTCCCCACTCCTATGCCCTGATCCTGCTCCGAGCGGAAGGCTATCCCTGTGTGTTCTACGGCGATTACTATGGCCTTGATGCAAGAGAGGGAAGAAACATTCAGCCGCTGATCGATCAGATGCTTAAGGCAAGAAGACACCGCATGTACGGCGAATGTCACAGTTACTTCGATGACTTCGATGTGATCGGCTGGACCTTTGAAGGCGATCCAAAGAAAAAGACCTCCGGCCTTGCGGTCATCCTCAGCGACAAGGACGCCGGCGAAAAGAAGATGTTCGTCGGTCAAAGTCACGCAGGAGAAACCTGGAAGGATCTCTCCGGCGCGGTCGAAGAACCGGTGATCATCGACGAAGAAGGAAACGGCGTATTCCGCTGCAATCCGGCTTCCGTAAGCTTCTACGGAAAGACCTCGCACAAAGACAGTTAATCAGCGAGCGAACCCGCATACATGAATCACGGCAAAGAGCCGGCGGCTGAGATTTCTCAGACATCCGGCTCTTTGCTTTTCTTTCTTTCCCCGCAAACGGCAGTTTATCGGTTCTTCTTCCAGTCCCAGTACTGTTTCAGAATTTCATTGACCTTCGACCATTCCTCATAGCGGCGGTCGTATACGGCTTTTGTTTCGGGATCGGGAAGAACCCGGTCTTTTGTTTTGACGGCTCTTGCGAAGGCATCGTCATAATCCCTGTAGATGCCGGCCCCGAGCCCGGCCGCAATCGCTGCCCCGAGGGCACCGGTCTCCTCGCATTCGGCGCCGATGATCGGCACCTGAAGGACGTTGGCGAAGATCCGCTTCCAGGTTTCGCTGCGGGCGATCCCGCCGGTCAGCCGCACTTCTTCCAGCGGCAGGCCATGCGCTTTGAGAAGTTCGATGTGATAGCGGTGGATGAAGGCAACGCCTTCGGCGACCGCATAGCAGAGCTCGGCATACGTGGTGCTGAGATCGATATTGAGGAAATCCGCCTTTGCCAGTTCATGAATGCTGGGCTGTGCCATGAAGGGACAGAACAGCACCTTCGCCTGGTCAATCGGAACCGAATCGATCAGCTCATCGAGCACCTTGAAATAGGAGATGCCGCGGTTTCCGCCTTCGTGCTTCGCCCGGTCGCCGAGTTCCCTCGTAAACCATTCGTAGTTGGATCCCGAGGCACCGGTGCTCGAGACGTTGAGATACTGCCCTTTGAAGAGATAGGGCATGTTGAAGGAAAGATCGGGGAAGATCCGATCCGAATGCGTCTGGTTGATCGCCCAGGATCCCGCAATCACGGTATATACCCCCGGCCCTGCCGCACCCGCTCCGACCAGACACGCCAGAATGTCCATCATTCCCGCCGCCACCGGCGTCCCTTCCGCAAGGCCCGTATCCTCCGCGGCCTCTTTTGTCACATGGCCGATGATTTCGGACGGGCTTTCCGCAAGACGGGGAAGACAGGGAATCAGCTCTTCGATTCCGTACAGGTTCATCAGCTCCTCGGAATTCGTGAAGCGGTCCATGTTGAGCATGAACGATCCGCCCCAGCAGTTGAGATCGGTCGCGATCGTTCCCGTGAGCTTCATCGTGACATAGTCCTTGAAGGCCATGACGCCGCCGATCCGGTCATAGACGGAACGCTCATGTTCTTTGTACCACCGCAGCAACGGGCCGGGTTCGCCGGCGAAGAGATCGCCCTTGACGATCGCCTTGATCTTCTCGAAGTTTCCGTTCTTCCGGTAGAGATCGAGAATCCCGGCCGCCCGGTAATCCTGGGACAGGCAGGCGGGGGGCGATGACCTCCTTGTCACGTCCCACGAATACGACGCCGTTTCCGTAGGAGGTCGCCCCGATGCCTTTGATCTCTTCGGAAGAGATATCCGCCTTGCGGATTGCACTGCTGATACAGAAGGCGATCAGTGACCACATCTCATGGAGTTCGATCTCCTCAAACCCCTCTCCCCGCCTGTGAATGCGGACACTCGGGGTTGCGGAGCTGGCGATGATTTTTCCTCTCTCATCAAATATGACCACTTTGCAGGACGTGCTGCCTGCGTCAATTCCCATCAGATAAGTCATAACAGACCCTTACTTCGGGATGTATCCGCATTATGCCTTGCCTGCGGAACCCATGAGATCGATCTTGTCGAGGACCACCTGCTTCAATGCGGCCAGGGGCTTTTCGTTTGCCTTCGACACCCAGATCGCAAGCGTGCCTGACTCGTCGAGCTTCTTCTTCATCTCGCCATAGTATGCACTCAGCATCTCGGAATGAATTACCCTGACTGATTCCGTGGAATCAGTTGGGGTTTCTTTTCCTCCGGATTCTTCCGGAGTACTCAAGGGGATCCACGTCTCCCGCTATTCCCTTCAACGGGAATTACTTGTGTTTTCTTTCTTTGCTTTTTAACAGGTTTCCTTCTG
>JAFWCM010000292.1 GCA_017536885.1 Solobacterium sp. | reverse complement strand
TCAGGGAGCAATCTCTGAATAGATCTGGTGACGATACCGGAGTGGTCACACCTGTTCCCATCCCGAACACAGAAGTTAAGCACTCCAGGGCCAAAAATAGCTATGCTTGCCATAGTGAATCGAGGTCGTTGCCGGTTGCCCTCCCACTGGGGGGGTTTTTTTATAGCTTTTTTGCACTTTGCGCGTATAATGGGACAAGTGACGGTAATTCATATGAAAACTATTACGTACTATACGAAAAATGCGGAAGAAACACAGCTGCTCGGAGAGCGCCTTGCCAGGCACTGCAAACCCGGCATGGTCTTCCTGTTATCCGGAGATCTCGGCGCCGGCAAGACGACGCTGACGCAGGGAATCGCCAGGGGTCTCGGGATTACGAAGACAGTGACTTCCCCGACCTTTACGATCCAGAAACTCTACCGAAAGGGAAGGATGACGCTGAATCACATCGATGCCTATCGTCTTGAAGGGATTTCCCAGGATCTCGGATTTGAGGAATACCTCTACGATGACGGGCTTACCGTGATCGAGTGGGCGAAGTTTGCGCCGGATCTCATTCCCGAAAGGTATCTTGAGATTAAAATCACGCTTCTCGAAGAGGAAGAAAGACGGCTGGACTTTCTTGCCGCAGGAGAGGAATACGAAGCTCTGCTGGAGGAAATCGCATGATTACACTGGGTATTGATACAAGCCATCTCTTTCTTGTGATCGCATTGCTGGAAAACGGAAAGACCATCGCCTCCCTGCAGGAGAACTGCTGGAAGCGTCAGAGTGAAGAACTCTTTCCCCGCCTGGAACAGCTGCTGGAGGAATGCGGGAAGACGACGGAGGACATCGGAAAGATCATCGTGACCCTGGGACCGGGCAGCTATACCGGCGTGCGGATTGCCCTGACCTTTGCCAAGGTCTTCGGCGCCATGAAACACATTCCGGTTTATACCCTGTCAAGCCTGCAGTTATGCGCCGGCTTGGAAGACCGTGTCCGGGTGCTGTTTGACGCCAGAGGTCACCGGGCCTATCAGGCAGTCTATGATCAGGGAAACGAGATCCTTGCCCCGGAAGTCCGGGATATCGATGAGATCAGAGACAGCATGGGGGATGAAACGATCCTTGGCGACGGGCATCTTGTCGGAAGGGAAGATGTATGGCCCGATCTTGCCGGAAACTTTCTGGTTCTTGAGGATATGGCAGAGAAAGCGGAGAACATCCATCTCCTGACGCCGATCTACCTGAAGTCGTCGGAAGCGTATCTGGTGAAGAAATGATCCGGGTCATGGAAAAAAAGGATCTCCCGGAGGTCCTGAAACTGGAAAATGATCTTTTTCCTGAGAGCCCCTGGCCCAAGGAAGAGTTTATCTATGAGATGAACAGCAATCCGTTCTCGTTTCTGTTTGTGGAAGAGAGCGGGGGCGTGATCAGAGGATTTGTCGATTACTGGATCATGTACGAAAATGCGCAGCTGGTGAATATCGGCGTGCGCCGGGACTGCATGCGTCAGGGCATCGGCAGGAAGCTGCTGAACTGCTGCATCGAACAGGCCGAAATCGCGGGATGCGAATATCTGAGCCTGGAAGTGCGGAAAAGCAATACTCCGGCAATTCGGCTCTATGAATCGGCCGGGTTCCTGACGGCAGCGGACCGGAAAAACTATTATGAAGACGGGGAAGACGCCTGGCTCATGGTGAAGCCCCTGGAGGTGAGATATGACACGGATACTGGCAATTGAATCGAGCTGTGATGAAACGGCATGCGCAATGGTGGAAGACGGAAAGACCATCCTTTCCAACATCGTCTCCAGCCAGATTAATACCCATACCCTGTACGGGGGCGTGGTGCCCGAGGTCGCAAGCCGGATTCATGTGGAAAACATTTCGGCGGTGATCGAAGAAGCCGTCAGGGAATCCGGATATTCCGTCAGTGATGCGGATGCGATTGCCTATACCCTGGGCCCGGGCCTGATCGGCAGCCTTCATGTCGGCGTGCTTGCGGCCAAGACGCTGGCGTTTGCCTTCCATAAGCCGCTGGTGCCGGTTCATCATATTGCCGGCCATATCTACGCCAATGCGTTTGTCAGCGAGCTGTGTTTCCCGCTTCTTGCCCTGGTGGTCTCCGGCGGTCATACCCAGCTGATCTGGATGAAGGAAGACAACTGCTTCGAAGAGATCGGCACCACCGTGGATGATGCGATCGGCGAGGCCTATGACAAGGTCGCAAGAGTTCTGGATCTCGGCTATCCGGGCGGACCGGCAATCGATAAGCTCGCAAAGCAGGGAAAGAAGAACAGTGATTACGTCCTTCCCCGGCCTAAAACCGCCAACCCGTATGATTTTTCCTTCTCGGGTCTCAAAACGGCCGTTCTTCAGCTGAATGACCGACTGAAGCGGAAGGGAAAAGAAGTTTCCAAAGAGGATCTTGCCTGGTGTTTCCAGGAGACGGCGCTGAATCTTCTCGTGGATAAGACCATGCTTGCCGCAAAGGAATATCAGCCGAAGATGCTGGTGCTGGCGGGAGGGGTCGCTGCCAACTCCCGGCTGCGGGAACTGATCATTGAACGGGCAGAAGAGCTGAAAGGAATCAAAACGGTAATCCCGCCTTTAAAATACTGCACGGACAACGCCGCGATGATCGGTGCGGCAGGATATGCGGCCTATTGTCACGGGGAATTCGGAACCATGAGTGACGCGGCGGACCCGGGTCTTGAGATGCCGGGAGAAAGCTGAACTTGTTTTCAAATTCACAAGATGATATATTGAAACGCGGGTAAATGACTATGGAGAATTTCAAACAGGTGCCGAAAGCTACCCTGCATCGCTATCCGATCTACCTGAAAGCACTGCGGAAACTGAAGTCTGAGGGAATCGAACGGGTGATGTCGCGGGAGCTTGCGGAATATGTGGCAATTGAATCAACGACAATCCGGCGCGATTTTTCGTTTCTCGGCAATCTCGGAAAGCAGGGATACGGGTATAACGTGAATGATCTGATCCGTGTGTTTTCCGAACAGCTGGGTATGAATTTCGATGAGAAGATCATTCTGATCGGCTGCGGAAATCTCGGCAAGGCGCTCTTGAACTACAATCAGTGGAATCATGTCGTGGGAGAGATCGTATGCGCGTTTGATCTTGCACCGGAAAAGGTGACCGGAACGTCTGTTCCGGTATATTCCATGGATGAATTCGCCCTCCGCAAGCCGGAGGGATGCCGGATTGCGATTCTCTGTATATCAAAGGATATCCAGAAGACGGTGGACTTTCTGGTCGATAACGGAATCTTTGGAATTGTGAGCTTCGCCAGCGAACATTTCACGGTCCCGGAACATATCATCGTCAAGCAGATTGATGTTGTATCATCAATTCAGGAGCTTGTATTTGAAGCAAATTCTGTTTCTGAAAATGAAGGAGTGAAGAGTAATGCTTAGTGAAATGACGGTAAGAGAACTGTATGACCTCACAAAAGACGGGTCGGATCTTGAAAAGGATCAGGTGGAGTATGTATTTCTGCAGGGATGGATCAGAACCAACCGCTCCGGCAAGAATGTCGGTTTCATCTCTCTGAATGACGGCACCTATTTCAAGAATGCCCAGATCGTCTATTCCGATACGCTTGCCAATTATGCGGAAGTCGGAAAGCTTCTGACCGGTGCTGCGATCAGCGTGACGGGAAAGTACCTCGCGACTCCGGAAAACAAGCAGCCGTTTGAGATTCAGGCAACCGAGATATTGGTTGAAGGCGCGTGCGATGCCTCTTATCCGCTGCAGAAGAAAAGGCATACCTTTGAATATCTTCGTGAGATCGGCCATCTGCGCCCCCGCACCAACACCCTTTCCGCGGTATTCCGCGTAAGGTCGGTGCTGGCCATGGCGATTCATGAATTCTTCCAGGATCAGGGCTTTGTCTATGTCAATACCCCGATCATCACCGGCAACGATGCGGAAGGGGCAGGCGAAACCTTCACCGTCACCACCCGGGATGATGCCAGATACGATGAGGATTTCTTCGGTAAGCATGCAAGTCTCACCGTTTCCGGTCAGCTTCAGGCAGAGGCCTTTGCCCTGGCGTTCCGGGATGTCTACACTTTCGGACCGACCTTCCGGGCGGAAAACTCCAACACGACCAACCATGCGGCGGAGTTCTGGATGATCGAACCGGAGATCGCGTTTGCGGATCTGGAAGATGACATGGATCTCATCGAGGACATGATCAAATACTGCATTCAGGAAGTGGAAGACAACTGCCCGGCCGAGATGGAGTTCTTCAATTCGATGATCGACAAGGGACTCATCGAACGCCTGGACCAGGTCAAAAACAGCGAGTTTCGAAGAATGGACTACACGGAAGCGATCGAGATTCTCAGGAACGCGGATGTGAAGTTCGAAAACTCCAACATCTACTGGGGCATGGATCTCAATACCGAACACGAGCGCTATCTGACCGAAAAGGTGGTCAAGGGCCCGGTGTTCCTGATCAACTACCCGCAGGAGATCAAAGCCTTCTACATGCGCCTCAACGATGACGGAAAGACCGTTGCCGCATGTGACCTTCTGGTACCCGGTGTCGGGGAACTCGTCGGCGGAAGCCAGAGAGAAGAGCGTCTCGATGTCCTGGAACAGAGGATGAAGGATCTCGGCATGAAACTCGACGGATACCAGTGGTATCTTGATCTGCGCAGATTCGGCGGCTGCAGGCATGCCGGATTCGGCCTCGGCTTCGAACGCTTTGTCATGTATGTGACAGGCATGGAGAATATCCGCGACGTCATTCCGTTTGCGAGAACTCCGCGCAACCTCAGTTTCTGATATGGAATACATACTCAAGGAAAATGAAGACGGCAGTGTGATCACTGTCCGTGATGTACAGAACATCCTTCTCGAAATGATGAAGGATATCGATAAATTATGCAGGGAAAACGACATTCCCTATTTCCTCTCGGGCGGCAGCGCCCTTGGTGCGGTGCGCCACGGCGGCTTTATCCCCTGGGATGATGATGCGGATTTCTTCATGATGAAAGAGGACTTCATGCGGTTTATCGAAGTCATGAAGAAACAGGACAAGTATGTCTTTCAGTGCTGGTACACCGACAAGAGATACAATGTCCTGATTCCGGGCATGAAAATCCGCAAGAAGGGAACCTATATCAAAGAGGTCAACACCCTGCTGTCCAACCGCTGCACCGGGTATGACGGATGCGACGGTCTCTTCATCGATATCTTCGTCTGGGATTACTGCACGACAAACCGGTGGATCGATCTTCCCTTCCGCCTCGCCAACGTTGCCCTCATGGTGCCGGAGATCATTGCGGACAACGCACTGAACATCAATCCGGTCGTGATCAAGAGCGCGATCATGAAGGTGGCGGACAGCTATGGAAGGCTGTGTGAGAAGATGCACAGCAAGCATGTCGGCTTCGATCTCACCTGGGTGTGGAAGAACCCGCTCAAACCGTTCATCTTCCGGAAGGAAGATATCTTCCCGCCTCATTATGTTGCTTTTGAAGACACGGAATTTCCGATCGCGAACCATCCGCATGAATATCTCTGCACGGCGATTGCGCCCGGTTATATGACGCCGCCGCCGGAAGAGAAGAGAGTGGCCAAGCATATTCTGGAAATCCGTCTGTAATAAGGATCTCTTATGTTGTATCAGGTCAGCCACGCCAGCAAGTACTTCGGTGCGGATCCCGTATTTGAAGACGTACAGTTTGAAATCAGAGGAACAGAAAAAATCACCATTGTCGGCCGCAACGGCTGCGGCAAGACGACTTTTTTGCGGTGCCTTTCCGGAGAGATGAACTTCGATAAGGGCACCGTTTCCATGGTGAACGGAACGACGATCGGCTATCTTGCCCAGAAGGTCCTCGAACACGAGGAGCGCACGGCGGAAGAGGAACTGCGGACCGTATTTGCGCCGGTGTTTGCGATGCAGAAGGAGCTCGAGGAACTGGAAGAGCTGATGCGCACGGATGCCAGCGACAAGGTGCTGGGAAAGTATGCGGTCCTGCAGGAAAAATTCGAGAGTGCCGGGGGATACCACTGGGAGTCGGAGATGATGACCGTATTCACCCGCTTCGGATTCACCGATGCGGATCTGAAAAAGAAGATCGGCGAGTTCTCCGGCGGCCAGAAGACAAGAATCGCCTTTGTGCGGCTTCTGCTTTCCAAACCGGATATTCTGCTTCTCGACGAACCGACCAACCATCTCGATCTTGAGACGATCGAATGGCTGGAAGGCTATGTGAAGAAATATCCCCGGGCGGTTGTGGTCGTCAGCCATGACCGGATGTTTCTCGATCATGTCAGCGATGTCGTCTATGACATGGAATACGGCACGATGACGCGGTATGTCGGAAACTACACCTCGTTTACGGAACAGAAGAAAAACAGCCTCGAGAAACAGATGGCCGCATACAACCGGCAGAAGAAGGATATCGAGCGGCTTGAGGCACTGATCGAAAAGTTCCGGTACAAGAAAAACAAGGCGGCCTTTGCCCAGTCGAAGATCAAATATCTCGACCGCATGGAGAAGATCGACAAGCCGGAAGGAGCGGATGACAAAACCTTCCATGTGACCTTCACCCCGCGCGTCAAGGGCGGAGAAAAGGTGCTCAGCGTCGATCATCTGAAGATCGGCTATGATCATCCCCTGGCCGAAGTGACGGTGAACCTGCGGCGGGGAAACCGCCTGGCGGTGCTCGGGCCCAACGGCTGCGGAAAATCGACCTTTGTCAAAACCCTGATGGATCTTGTGCCGCCCTTATCGGGATCGTTCATGTACGGCCATCAGATCGAAGTCGGCTATTTTGACCAGCAGCTGGCCCAGTTTTCCAGCGGAAAGACGGTTCTTGAAGAACTGTGGGATGAGTATCCGGATCTTGATAGGACCGAGATCCGCTCGGTGCTGGGACGGTTTCTGTTTTCGGCGGATGATGTGTTCAAAACCGTCGACGTGCTCAGCGGCGGCGAAAAGGTGCGGTTATCGCTGGCCAGGCTCCTTCTGAAGCACTCCAATTTCCTGATTCTCGACGAACCGACCAACCATCTCGATATTCCCGGCAAGGAAGCACTGGAAGAAGCGCTGAAGGATTTCACGGGAACGATTCTCTTTGTTTCCCACGACCGGTATTTCATCTCCAGGCTTGCGGACAGCCTTCTCATCATGGAAAACGGCAAAGCGGACTATGTATCTTCCACCTATGCCGAATACGAAGAGAAGAAGACAGCCGGAGAGCCCGAGGTCAGTGCGCCCCTGAAAGAGGAGAAGCCGGCCGGGGAAAAGAAGCAGAAGGGGCTTTCCCCGGAGGGACTGCGGCGGCAGATCGAAAAGATCGAGCGCAGGATCACCGAGAAGGAAGAACTGCTCGAAGAGAAGCGGGCACTGCGCTATGAGCCGGAGTATTATCAGGATTTTACCCGGATGAATGCCCTGGATGAGGAGATCGATCAGATTCACAACGATCTCGCTCATCTCATGGAAGAGTGGGAAAGGCTCAGCGGCTGAATCCCATACAAGCCTGAAAAAAGAGCTGCGGGTTTCCGCAGTTCCGCGAATGGAAGACAAGGCCCGCCGCCGTCAGACAGACGGAAGCGGACCTTTTTTCTTCGGACGGTGCTTCTTATTTTTCTGTGATCAGAAGATGTTCGGTTGTCATGTCGTAGTACAGTTCAATATTCTGACAGTGATTGACATGAACGATCTGTTCGAGCTTTTCATACTCTGAGTAATACAGGGACAGTTCGTTGGGTTCCTTCATCAGGAATTCGGGATGGAAGTGCTTTGTGGTTTTTCCTTCAAAGACGGCGGTATAGAGGATGCCGGCTTCCACCAGGTCCTGAAAGAAATGACTGCCGTAACTGAGCTCCGGCATATAGCCGGCGCGGCTCTCCGATACTTCGATAATCACATCGAACTCACTGATCTCACCGAACTCGGTCGGAACCCCGAGCTCCGGGGACGAGGTGCCGATCCGGCCGGGGACAATGAGAATCATATGTTTGCCATGTTCCCGCAGCTTCCAGTTGATGGCGGACAGGGCGCTTTTTACGGTGTACTTGTCCCGGTAGCGCATCTGATAGTAGGCGACGGCATCGACATATACGATCACATCTGCCTTGAAATGGCGGGAGAACCCCATGGAGGCGCCTTCGGTTTCGATGAGGACCTGACCCTTGTTCTCTTCCTTCGGAAAGACAACCGCCTCTCCGTCTTCGAACCTCTGAAGCGGCCGGCACTGCAGAAGATCGATCACGTATTCGTTGTTCTTTGAGACGTTGATGGTATATTCAATATCCACCGGATAGTCATATTCTTTCTCCAGCAGGCTAAGGATCTCCTTCATATCCCCCATCAGTTCACGGTTGCGCACGAGGCCTTCGCAGGAAGTGTAGAGGATTGTCCGGCTGATGCCGTGTTCGCTGAAAAACGCTTCGGTCTCCCAGTCCCTGGAAAACAGGAGGCTGGTCATATAGGCGGGCAGCTGATGATAGATTTCCTCACACTGCACGCTTTCCACCACCGCCTCCGTGTTTCGGATGATATCGATGGTGCGCTGGGAATACTGCCGTTTATCCGTGGACGTCGACATCATGACCCGGGACGGGTCGTCGAGAATTGCGATTCTCGGATAAGAATCCGTCCGCCGGTCCACCGCCGCGGTGCCAAGCCCCGCAACCAGTCTCAGCATTCCCGCTTCGGGATGTTTCACCCCGAGACGGTAGGGGCTTTCCGAGTAGCCCACCCCGGCAGCGCAGGGCATGAAGAAATCCTGATGTCTGGAACCGGAGACCCTCTGAACCAGAAGTGCCATCTGCTCATCCAGCTGATCAAGCCCTCTGCGCTTGCGGTAATCGAGAGCGGAGAGGCTGACAGCGCTTGCGTAGACGGTGCGCACCGCCGTCTCAAATGCCTGCAGTTTCTCTTCCGGGCTTCCTTCATTTGAACAGAAAACAGATTCATATTTTCCGGCAAACGCATTGCCGAACCCGTCTTCCAGGATCGAACTGGAGCGGACGATGATCGGATCATCTCCGTAATACTCGAGAAGCTTGCGGAATTCATGTTCCATCGCTGCCGAGAAGGAGCCCTGCATGATCTTTTCGGCAAACGGTTGGGCCAAAGCAAAGTAGCCTTCTTCTTCCTTCTGGCGGATCTTGAGATCCCAGAAGTTATTGTCGACGATGTAGGTGTAGAACACATCGGAGCCCATGTAGAACGAGTCATGCGGTTCGATCCGTTCGAAGATATCCGGTCTTCTGTTCTCGGTGATCTTCCGCGACAGCAGCATCCCGCAGGCCTTTCCGCCGATCATTCCGGTTCCGATCATCCGGGAGTGAATCTCAAAATAATCCTCGGGCCGGAAATTCTGTTTGATAAGCTGCCGCATCTTCTGATCCCTGGTAAGCATGATGTCGCAGATCCGCGCACACTCCTTCGTCACATCGATCCCGTTCTCAAATTTGATTTTTGTGCGCTGAAAGAAGCGCTCCCAGCTGTCCATGTTCTGGTTTTCCGGTTCTCTGTCCGCAAGGTTCACCTGCCGGTAATAGCGGCTCACCTCAACGCCTTCCGACAGGGCCCGGAATTCGCCGGTGGTCCGGGAATAGTAATGGGGATGAAACATCGTCGGGGAACTTCGCTTCCATACCTTAAGAGGCCTGACATACAGCTCCTCCGCTCCCCCGCTTCCGGAATACGGAAACACATCCAGAAACAGCTGGGTTGTATTCTGAATCTTTTCAATCGCCTCCCCGGAGTGAAGACCTCTTAAGACCGGGAAAAAGGCGACCGTATCCAGAATAAAGAGAAACGGACAGGTCAGATGAAAGAAATCCCCCATGAGAAGGTCGGTTGCCCAGGCCTCTTCCAGTTCGGAAAGGCAGTCGAAGACGTAGAACGCATCCCGTCCCTCCTGTTCAATCAGTTTATGAATGCGGATCGTAAAGGTTTCAAACAGATGCGATAATTTGATGTTTACGATCTTCAGTCCCTCTCTCGGCTCCAGGATCGGTTCATGATTCGCAAAGCGGACATAGATCATATTCCTGCCGTCGCGGATCGCCTGATCCGCAAAGGGACGGGCAAATTCCCGGAACTCTTCCAGAGAAGAAACTCTCAGAACAACGTTATCCCCCATCCGGATATGATCCAGAGCTTCGTCCATGGCAGGAATTCCGCTGCAGATTTTCTCAAATGCGGTCATAACAAACCTCCTTTTTCTGCGCATAGCGCATTGAATTATGCCGGAAAACCAAAAAAGGCATCCGAGGGCTGTACACCCTGAGACACCTTTGTCTCTGTTGATTCAACCATACGCCGATTCTTCCGTCTCTGTCAATTCAGAATCCGGAGCCTGTTTTTCGGCGTTTTATTCCAGTGTGATCTTCTCCGTAAACATGAACCCCGCCAGCATCCGTGCGAACATGAACATGATCGCCATTTCATTGTCCTGCCAGATGCGCAGGCTGCGCGGTTCCGCAAACATCAGATAGCCGAACTGCTTTCCCTTGATATGAACGGACGCGACGAGAGTCGTCTCAAATCCGCGCGTAATCAGAGTCTTATAGAATACCGGGCTGGCATCCTTGATTTCCTCGATGTTGTTGGAGGTGAAGATGTCGTCTTTTACGAGATTGCCGATGCCGCTGACATCACCCAGCACATCTCCCCTGATCACGCTTTTCATCACGAGGCTGTTTCCGCAGTAGAACATATCGGTAAGATGGAGGTCATTGGCGATGACGGAGAAGATATCCTGCATCTTTTCGAGAACTTCATTCCTCTGATCAAACTGGGTGATCATCGCCTTCAGGAGCTCATACTGCGTGTGTTTCTTGAGATCCTGGATCACGATGTCCTTATGCTTTTCCTCGACGTAGATGATATAGCAGTTTCTTCCCTTGGATTTGCCCCGGTAGAGGGTCTTGTCGATCTCTGAGAACAGCTCATCGTAGGTCTTGGCGTCATACGGAAAGGTGGACAGGCCGGTCGTGCCGGTCACGAAGAGCTCATAGTTTTCCACCTTGGTGCTCTTGCGCAGAACCCGCCAGTCCGAATACATGTCGAGACAGAAGATCTTCTTGTCGTCGTATTCGATATCCTCGAAATTGACGAACAGGAATTCATCACCGCCGAATCGGCCGGCGACGCCCTTGCAGCCGAGATATTCGGAGAGATCCTTCGCCAGGGTCTCCAGCACCGCGTCACCGACATGGTGGCCGTAGGTATCATTGATGTATTTGAAGTTGTCGAGGTCGATCATGCCGAAAGTGAACGGAATATTCCGTTCGATCAGATCCTTTACAAAGGCGATCATGTACCGTCTCGATACAATTCCGGTCAGAGGATCGAGTACATCGCTGAGCCGCCTGTTTTCGAGATTGTCCCGAAAGAAAGGGTAAATTGTCAGCTGTTCGCGTGTATACATCTGTTTCTATTTTACATTGATTGAAAGGCAAAAGAAAAGAATCGAAATTTCTTTTTTTCACATTCATGCAGGTAAAACCGGGGAAAGGACGGAATCCCGGGAGCCTTCCGGACTTTGAAATCTTTGAAAGAGTCTTGATTCCGGGGCGATCCTGGTGTTGAATAAATGCATGGCAAGGGTGCTGTGACTGGTTTTCACAGCACTTTTTTCTTTGGTGAAAGGAGAATGAATATGCGGTTTACCAAGATGCAGGGACTGGGGAATGACTATCTCTATGTATACGGAGAAGTGCCGGAGAATATTGCCGAACTTTCCCGGAAGCTCAGCGACCGGCATTTCGGCCCCGGTGCGGACGGGATGATCTACATCCAGCCGTCTCATTGCGCCGATTTCCGGATGCGGATCTTCAACGCCGACGGCAGTGAGGCACTGATGTGCGGCAACGGCATCCGGTGTGTGGCGAAATATGTATACGAAAAGAATCTCTGTACAAAGAAGGAGATGCGGATCGAGACCGGCGCGGGCATCCGCACGGTGGCTCTGGAAGTAGAGGACGGCATTGTGACATCGGTTTCGGTCGGGATGGGTCAGGCAGCGGTAAAAGAGAAGCTTCGCCTTACGATCCTCGGTAAGGATTATGAGGTGATTCCGGTCAGTGTCGGTAATCCGCATGCGGTGATCTTCACTGACGATGCGGAAGGGGTGCCGCTGGAAACCGTCGGCCCATTGATCGAACACGATCCGAATTTTCCCGGCGGGGTTAATGCGGAATTTGTACAGAAGACCGGAGAGAACCGGCTGCGCATGCGCGTGTGGGAGCGGGGAAGCGGAATTACAATGGCCTGCGGCACCGGGGCCAGCGCCAGCGCTGCGGCAGCGGCCGCTGAAGGGCTGGTACAGAAAAAGGACCCCATCTTCGTAACGCTTGACGGCGGGGTGCTCGAGATCACGGTGAGCGAAACCTATGAAGTCACGATGAAGGGACCGGCGGAATTTGTCTTTGAAGGGGAGGCGTATCTATGATTCACATGAACAGGCATTACAGCGATCTGAAGGAATCCTATCTCTTTTTCCGGATCGCGGAAAAGATCCGGGAGTATCAGCGCATGCATCCCGGGAAGAGTTTGTTAAGGATGGGGATCGGCGATGTTTCCCTGCCGCTTTGTCCGGCAGTCATCACCGCATTGCATGAAGCAGTGGCGATGCAGGGAGAAAAGAAGACCTTTCACGGTTATGTTTCGGAAACCGGCGATCCTCTGCTCAGGGCCGCAATCGCCCGCCACTATCAGAAGCGCGGCGTTGATATCAGAGAGGAAGAGGTGTTTGTCTCCAGCGGAGCCAGCGATGAGCTCGGTGATCTGCTCGATCTCTTCGATGCCGCAAGCCCGGCGATGATCATCGAACCGGCCTATCCCGCCTACGTGGATGCCAGCGTCATCGCCGGAAGAGAGATACTCTTCGTTTCGGCAAAGGAAGAAAATCATTTCCTGCCGCTTCCCGATGAAACGTCTGATCCCGGGATCATCTACCTCTGTTCGCCCAACAACCCCACCGGTGCGGCGATGGACCGCATAACGCTTCAGCGCTGGGTGGACTACGCAAACGGGAAGGATGCGGTCATTCTTTACGACGCGGCATATGTGGCCTTCATTAACGATCCTTCGATCCCTCACAGCATCTTCGAACTTCCCGGGGCGAGAACCTGCGCGATTGAAATCTGTTCATTGTCCAAGACCGCCGGATTTACCGGGACCCGATGCGGCTATACGATCATCCCGAAAGAGCTGGAGAAGGAGGGAATGAATCTTTCGAAGATGTGGACGCGCAACCGGACCACGAAGACCAACGGCGTCAGCTTTGTGATTCAGCGGGGTGCGCTTGCGGTGTTTACGGAAGAGGGCCAGAAGGAGATTCAGGAAACCCTTTCGGTGTACCGGGCCAACGGCAGAGTGTTTACCGAAGCGCTCGATGCCCTGGGCGTGTATTATACCGGCGGAAAGAACGCGCCCTATATCTGGGTGAAATGCCCCGAAGGCAAGGGGAGCTGGGAGGTCTTCGATGAACTGCTCGAAGAAGCGCAGATCGTCTGTACGCCCGGCCAGGGGTTCGGAGAATCCGGCGAGGGATATATCCGCTTCTCGATGTTCGCCGATCCCGATGACACGATAGAAGCGGCGAGGCGCCTGAAGGCTCTCTGGAAGAAATGAGGGAACCGATTATCTGAAATGATTTTCAAAAATCTGAAATATTTTCTGAAAAACCGTTGACAAGTTACATGCGTGCCGGTATGATAAACCCGTAAGAGCAAGGGTGCCCGAACTGAGTTTTGGGAACGCTTGCTCTTTTTGGTGATAAGGGAGGAAATTCTTATGAGCAGATATACAAAAGAAGACATCATCAGATTTGTTGAAGACGGAGACGTGGAGTTTATCCGCATGCAGTTCACGGATATCTTCGGAAGGCTGAAGAACGTGGCAATCACCGCAACCCAGATCCGCAAGGCGGTGGACAATCAGATCATGATCGACGGCAGTTCCATCGAGGGATTTGTCCGCATCAACGAGTCGGATATGTATCTTCATCCCGATCTCGATTCCTATACAATTCTGCCCTGGCGGCCGCAGCACGGCCGGGTGGCCAGGATGATCTGCGATGTGTATCTGCCGGACGGAACTCCGTTTGCGGGCGATCCGCGCAGCACATTGAAGAAGGTGATCAAGAGAGCGGAGGATATGGGCTATTCGTTCAATGTCGGACCGGAATGCGAATTCTTCCTGTTTGAGACAGATGAGAACGGCCAGCCGACCACCCGGACCAATGACGATGCCGGATACTTCGATCTCGATCCGCTGGATCACGGCGGCTCAACCCGCAGAGAGATCTGCATGATGCTCGAGAAGATGGGATACGAAGTCGAAGCGAGCCATCACGAAGTCGCAAGAGGCCAGCATGAGATCGACTTCAAATACGCCGATGCGCTGAAGACCGCAGACAACATCATGACCTTCAAGCTGGCGGTCAAGACGATCGCCCAGAAGAACGGCCTGCATGCGACCTTTATGCCCAAGCCGATCTTCGGCATCAACGGCAGCGGCATGCATACCAATATGTCTCTGTTCAAAGGCGACCGGAATATCTTCGCCGATCCCGACGGAGAACTGGGTCTGTCGAAGGAAGCCTATGCCTTCATCGCCGGCATCCTTGCTCATATCGAGGGAATGAGCGCAATCACCAATCCGCTGGTCAACAGCTACAAGCGCCTGGTGCCGGGCTATGAAGCACCGTGCTATCTCTCCTGGAGTGCCTCCAACCGCTCGGCTCTGATCCGCATTCCGGCTGCACGCGGATCGGGAACCCGCATTGAACTGCGCTGCCCGGATCCTTCCTGCAACCCGTATCTCGAACTGGCGGTATGCCTCAGCGCCGGTCTTGACGGCATCGAAAAGGGAATGGTTCCGCCCGAGGAAATCCTGGAGAACATCTTTGCGATGAGCGAAGAGGAAAGAAAGGCAAAGAACATCAGAAGTCTTCCGTCTTCCCTGAAGGAAGCAGTGGACAGAATGCTCGAGGATCCTCTTGTCTGCGAAACCCTCGGCGAGCATATCGTCACCCAGTATTCCGCCGGCAAATATGCGGAGTGGGATGAATACCGCACCGCTGTCAGCGACTGGGAAGTCGGGAAGTATCTGATGATGTACTGACAGGTATCTCCTATGACAAAAATCACGGTTTCTTTTTCGCGTATTGATGATGCGGAACAGGTTGCCGGAATGCTGAAGGAGAACGGGTATGAAATCGCCCGCATCTGTACTTCCGGCGCCGAGGTGATCCGAACCTACAATACGTTACAGGACGGGATTCTTGTCAGCGGCTATCGTCTCAGGGACCGGCTTCTGGACAGCTTTGCAGAGGATCTCAATGAGAATATTCAGATCCTGTGTCTCGCAAAGCCGGAACAGCTGAACCGGCTTTCCGCAAAGAAAATTTTCCGCCTGCCTCTTCCCTCCTCCCGGGCGGCAATCCTGGCATCGGTAGAGCTGTTGATTCAGCTTCATTACCAGCGGCTTCCGCATCGGGAGAAAACCTCCGATGACATGGTCGAAAAAGCCAAGGCGTATCTGATGGAAACGCGGGGACTTTCGGAATTCGACGCCCATCGGTATATGCAGAGGGAAAGCATGCGGTTCGGTGTGAAGATGACACTGGTCGCAGAGAGAATCCTGGAAAACAAAGAGATTTGAAAAAAGCAAACAGAGATCCCGGCCCCGGCCGTGATTTCTGTTTTATGAAATAAGCGCATACGGAAGGAAACATGACCATGAAAATGACCGAAAAGAATCAGCTGCCGAAAGATCACGATTCCTGCGGAATCGGCGCCGTGGTGAATATCAGCGGGAACCCCGATCACAGCGTACTGGACGACGCATTAACCATTGTCGAAAAACTCGACCACCGGGCCGGGCGGGACGCTGAAGGAACTGTCGGAGACGGAGTGGGAATCCTGCTTCAGATCTCTCACCGCTTTTTTCAGAAGGCGGCGGCACAGGAAGGGATTTCCCTGAACACAGTAAGGGACTATGCGGTCGGCATGTTCTTCTTTCCGACGGAACGCGTTTCGCGGGTGATCTCACAGCGAATGTTTGAGGTGATCGCCGAAAAGAACGGGATGAAGGTGCTGGGATGGCGGGAAGTTCCCTGCCGCAGCGAAATCCTCGGGGAAAAGGCCCTTGCAGAAATGCCGAAGATCATGCAGGTGTTTGTCGGACGGCCAGAAGGGGTTCCGAAGGGCTTTGAGTTCGACCGTCTGCTCTATATCGCAAGACGGGAATTCGAGCAGGGAAATGACAATACCTATGTCGTTTCATTGTCTTCCCGGACGATCGTATACAAGGGCATGTTTCTTGTCAGCCAGCTGCGCGCCTTCTATGAAGATCTGCGCGATCCCGATTATGAGACGGCGATCGCCGTCGTGCATTCGCGCTTCTCCACCAATACCGATCCCAGCTGGACGCGTGCCCATCCCTATCGGATGATCGCGCACAACGGGGAGATCAATACGATCGCCGGCAACCGGGACAGGATGATGGCAAGAGAAGAGACTATGTATTCCGAATGGACGGCGCCGTATACCGACCGGATCTATCCCGTGATCAGCGACCGCGGTTCGGATTCCGCCATGGTCGACAACACCCTGGAGTTCATGTATATGAGCGGGATGGACCTCCCCCTGGCCTTAATGATCATGATTCCCGAACCGTGGAAGAACAATGATGCGATGAGTCAGGAGAAGAAGGATTTCTATCACTACTATGCGACGATGATGGAACCCTGGGACGGACCGGCCGCCCTGCTGTTTACCGACGGCGATGTGGTAGGGGCCTGTCTTGACCGCAATGGCCTGAGGCCTTCGCGCTACTATGTCACCGATCAGGGAAAGCTGATCCTCTCCTCCGAAGTCGGCGTGCTGGATATTCCGGAAGAGCATATCATCCGGAAGTCCCGGCTGATGCCGGGGAAGATCCTGCTTGCGGATACCGTGCAGGGAAGGATCATCGAAGACAGTGAATGCAAGGAGAAATATGTGAAGGCGAGCCCGTACGGGGAATGGCTGAGCCTGCATCTGCGGCCGCTTTCGGGGCTGAAGATCCCCAACCACCGCCTGCCTCACTATCCCCAGGAAATCCGGGACAAGCTCTACAAGGCATTCGGCTATACCTATGAGGATGTCAGGGAGATTCTTCTTTCGATGGCGGAGAACGGCATTGAGCCGACCGCTTCGATGGGCCGCGATATTCCGCTGGCGATGTTCTCCGAAAAGCATGACAATCTCTTCAGTTACTTTTATCAGCGCTTCGCACAGGTCACCAATCCGCCGATCGACTCGATCCGGGAAAAGGTGGTCACCGATACGACGGTGTATCTCGGCTCGCAGGGCAACCTGCTGGCGAGGGAAAGCACCAACTGCGCCGTGCTTGAAATCTCCAATCCGATCCTGACGGGAACGGACATGATGAAGATCAAAGCGCTTCACGATGAACATCTCCATTGCGAGACGATCAGTATGCTCTACTACCGCAACACCTCCCTGAAGAAAGCGATCGAGCAGCTGTGCATCAGTTGTGACCGGGCCTATCGGGAAGGCGCCGACATCCTGGTGCTGAGCGACCGCGGCATCGATGAGAATCATGTCGCGATTCCCTCATTGCTTGCGGTATCGGCGGTGGAACAGCACATGGTTGCCACGAAGAAGTGCACCCGTCTCTCCCTGATCGTGGAAAGCGGCGAACCGCGCACCGTGCACCATTGCGCGGCACTGCTCGGTTTTGGGGCAAAGGCGGTCTATCCCTATCTTGCCCAGGAGTGCATCGTCGAACTCATCACGCTAGGAATCCTCGACAAGGATTATCACACCGCGATCGATGACTACAACAAGGCGATCCTCAGCGGCATCGTCAAAACCGCCGCCAAGATGGGCGTCTCCTCGATTCAGTCCTACCAGTCGGCGCGGATATTTGAAGCCCTCGGTCTTTCGAAGGAGTTCATCGATGTGTTCTTCACCGGGGTGACCTGCAATGCCGGCGGCATCGGAATCGAAGAGATCGAAAAGGATATCATCTACCGGCATGCACATGCCTTTGATCCGCTCGGGCTCTCGGTGGACACCACCCTCGACAGCACCGGCATGCATGGCCTGCGCTCCTGCGGCACCGCGCATGAACACCTCTATTCACCCGAGGTGATCGTCACCCTGCAGCGGGCGGTGCGGGAGGATTCCTATCCGCTGTTCAAAGAATACACTTCGCTTATAGAAGCGATGTCACCGCATCGTCTGCGGGATGTCTTCCGCTTTGCATCGGACCGGGACCCGATCGATATTTCGGAAACGGAAAGCGCGGATGATATCGTGAAGCGTTTCAACACCGGTGCGATGTCGTTCGGTTCGCTCTCCAAAGAGGCGCATGAGACGATCGCAGTCGCGATGAACACATTGCATGCAAGGTCCAACACGGGCGAGGGCGGCGAGGATCCCGAACGCTTCGGAACACTGAAAAACTCGGCGGTCAAACAGGTCGCATCGGGACGGTTCGGCGTAACCTCGGCGTATCTTGCCAGTGCGAAGGAAATTCAGATCAAGATGGCTCAGGGCGCAAAGCCCGGCGAGGGCGGACATCTGCCCGGCAGTAAGGTCTACCCCTGGGTTGCCGCAACAAGATACTCCACTCCCGGCACGGCGCTGATCTCACCGCCGCCCCATCACGATATCTACTCGATCGAAGATCTGGCCCAATTGATCTACGATCTGAAAAACGCAAACCGCAATGCCAGAATCTCCGTCAAGCTCGTCAGCGAAAACGGCGTGGGAACGATTGCCTGCGGCGTTGCCAAGGCCGGCGCCCAGGTCATACTGATCTCGGGCAATGACGGCGGCACCGGTGCCGCGCCCTACAGCTCCATTCATCACGCGGGATTGCCATGGGAGCTCGGCATTGCCCAGGCGCACCGCACCCTGATCAGAAGCGGACTGCGCACGCGGGTCATTCTCCAGACGGACGGAAAGCTGATGAGCGGCAGAGATGTCATCGCCGCGTGTCTGCTCGGCGCGGAGGAATTCGGATTTGCGACCGGGGCACTGGTTTCCCTTGGCTGCATGATGATGCGCGTCTGTTCGAAAGACACCTGTCCTTTCGGCATTGCGACGCAGAATGAAGAACTCCGTAAGCGGTTCAGGGGAAAGCCGGAACACGTGATCCGGTACATGCGGTTTATCGCCGAAGAGACAAGAGAGATCATGGCAGAGCTCGGCTTCAGGACAATCGATGAAATGGTCGGCCATTCGGAATGCCTGAAGGTGAAGGAAGGCTATGAGAAGTATGATCTCTCCGCCCTCAGGGAAGAGGCGGGATCGCAGCACTTCGAGCCCTCTCAGGCCTATGATTTCAAACTCGAACAGACAATGGATGCGTCGGTTCTGATTCCGTGGATGGAATCGTGCCGTTCGCTTCGCAAAAAGAATGTTAAGACGATCGAGATCCACGGCGAGAATCGGACACTGGGTACGCTTCTTGGCTCCCGGATCACCGAAAAATACGGCTCGGGCCTTGCGGACGATATCTTCACCGTAACCGCAAGAGGCAGCGGCGGCCAGTCTCTGGGTGCCTTTATTCCCAAAGGCCTGACGCTGAGAGTCTATGGCGATGCGAACGATTATGTCGGAAAGGGACTTTCCGGCGGCAAGATCATCATCACCCCGCCCGAGAATGCGCCCTATTCCTGGCGGGACAACATCATCGCCGGAAACGTTCTGCTCTACGGCGCAACCGGCGGAAAGGCATATTTTGCCGGCCGGGTCGGCGAGCGCTTCTGCGTCAGAAACAGCGGTGCCCTGGCGGTATGCGAGGGATGCGGCGATCATGGCATCGAATACATGACCGGCGGGATTGCCGTAGTGCTGGGCAGGACCGGAAAGAACTTTGCGGCGGGCATGAGCGGAGGAGCTGCGTATGTGCTCGATGAAGAACATGTGCTCTACCGGAATCTCAGCAGCGAAGCACTGCTTCTGAAGGAAGTGAAGGACAAGTACGACATCCGCCAGCTGACGGAAATCCTGAGTGACTATGTAAAGGAGACCGGTTCGCCGCTGGCGAAGGAGATCCTGGCGGATATGGATCACTGGCTGGTGCATTTCAAGAAAATCATTCCCGTTTCCTATCAGCGGATTCTCGAGAGGATCACGCATTACGAGGAGATGGGACTGTCCGGTGCGGACGCGAAGATGGAAGCGTTCCTTGAGCTCAGCAGAGAGCAGGGAGGTTCATGATGGGAAAGACAGACGGATTTCTGCTGTATCAGAGAAAGAGCGATACGGTGCGGGATATCAGAGAGAGAATCCGGGACAGGGAAGAGATTCATGTGCCGCTTCCGGCAAGTGAGCGCAGAAAGCAGGCTGCCCGCTGCATGAACTGCGGCGTGCCGTTCTGCCAGTCGGCGATTGTCCTCAACCGGATGACGACGGGATGCCCGCTGCACAACGTGATCCCGGAATGGAATGATGCGATTTACCGCGGCAATGACGCCCATGCATTAAGCCGCCTTCTGCGGATGAATCCCTTCCCGGAATTTACCGGCAGAGTCTGTCCGGCATTGTGCGAATTGGCATGCATCAACGGCATCGATTCCGATCCGGTGACGATCCAGAACAACGAGTTCTATCTGATCGAATACGGATTTTCCCACGGACTCATGAAGCCCCGCATCCCGGCCGTGCGCTCGGGCAAGAAGGCAGCTGTGGTCGGCAGCGGCCCCTCGGGGCTGGCAGCGGCCGACCGGCTGAACCGGCGCGGGCATTCGGTGACGGTGTTTGAGCGGGATCGAGAAGCCGGCGGCCTGTTGATGTTCGGGATTCCGAACATGAAGCTCGACAAGCAGGTGGTGCTGCGCCGCCGACACCTGATGGAAGAAGAAGGCGTGGTATTTAAGACCGGCGTCGAAGTCGGAAAGGATATTTTCCTTGAACAGCTGCGGGAAGAATATGATGCGGTGATCCTTGCCTGCGGGGCAAAGCAGGCAAGAACTCCGAAGATCGAAGGCATGGAGAACTGTGACGCCGTGGTTTATGCGGTCCGCTTTCTGAGTGATTTCCTGGAAGGAGCCGAGCCGGCAAAGGGAAAGGATGTCGTGATCCTGGGCGGCGGCGATACCGGAAACGACTGCCTGGCATCAAGCATCCGTCAGGGTGCGTCCTCCGTGACCCAGATCGAGATGATGAAAAAGCCGCCGCTGGAACGGCAGCCGGATAACCCCTGGCCGCAATGGCCGAAGGTGCTCAAGACGGATTACGGGCAGATGGAAGCGATCGAGGTGTTCGGCCGGGATCCCTGTCTGTTCGAAAAGACGATCACCCGGCTCATTATGGAAGAGGGAGAGCTGAAGGCGGCGGAGATCGCGGATGTTTCATTTGAAAACGGAAGCCTTGTGATCTCGGAACACAGGGATACCATTCCCTGCTCGCTGCTGATCATTGCGGCGGGATTTACCGGGTGCGAAACCGAACTGCCCCGTTCTTTCGGCATTGAATGCACGGAGAGAAACACGGTGGCGACGGCCCCGGGAAAATATCAGACAAATATCGACGGCGTCTTTACGGCCGGCGACATGCACCGGGGGCAGTCCCTGGTCGTCTGGGCGATCAGAGAAGGCATGGAGTGTGCGAAGGAAGCGGATCAGTGGCTCATGGGGTACACCAATCTGCTGTAGGAAAGGGGAACCGGTATGTGCGGACTGTTAGTGACAAGCGATCCGGATACGGAGCTTGAGGAATTTGAAAAAGGACTGGAGACACTTTCCGACCGGGGGCCGGATGATGTCAAACTATGCAACGCAGGCCACGGCATGATGGGATTCCGCCGGCTTGCCATCATGGGACTCAACGAGAAGGGGATGCAGCCATTTGAGAGAAACGGGAATCTCGCGGTATGCAACGGCGAGCTGTACGGGTTCCGGAAGATGAAGGAAGAACTGCTTCCCGGATATGAGATGGTCTCGGGAAGCGATTGCGAGATTATCCTTCCCCTGTATGAGAAATACGGAACGAAGATGTTCTCCCTGTTTGATGCGGAGTTTGTCTGTGTCATCTATGACCGGGAAAAAGATCAGCTCATCGCCGCAAGAGACCCGATCGGCATCCGCCCGATGTATTACGGCTATACCGAAAACGGGATGATCTGCTTCGGCAGCACCCCCGCTTCCTTAATGCCGATTGCGGGAAACATTCAGCCGTTTCCTCCCGGCCATTACTGGGAAGAAGGAGCGTTTATCCCTTACGAGACCATCTGGAAACCGGAAGGCCCGTTTATCACCGATGACATCCGTCAGGTATGCGGAGAGATTCATGACCTTCTGGTCACGGGGGTGAAGAAGAGAATGGATGCGGATGTGCCGGTCGGCTATCTGCTCAGCGGCGGGCTCGACAGCTCCCTGGTATGCGCCATCGCCCAGCGGGAAAGCAAAACTCCGATCCGCACCTTTGCGATCGGAATGGAGAAGGATGCGATCGATCTCAAATACGCCCGCCAGGCTGCGGAGTATATCGGCTCCGATCACACCGAGGTGATCATCACCGCCGACGATGTGCTGAAGGCGCTGCCGGAAGTGATCAGAGCACTGGCGACGTGGGATATCACCACGATCCGGGCATCGATCGGAATGTATCTTCTCTGCAGGTACATTCATGAGAATACGAATATCCGGGTGCTGTTTACCGGCGAGATCAGCGATGAGCTGTTCGGATACAAGTACACCGACTTCGCACCGGATGCGGCGAGCTTTCAGGAAGAAGCGGAAAAGCGGATCCGGGAGATCCACATGTACGATGTTCTGCGGGCAGACCGCTGCATTTCCTCCAACTCGCTGGAGAGCAGGGTGCCGTTCGGCGATCTTGACTTTGTGAGATATGTCATGCGGATTGATCCGGAAAAGAAGATGAATACCTACGGCATGGGGAAGCATCTTCTGCGTCAGGCATTCGCCGATGATCCGATTCTTCCCGAATCGATCCGCCTGCGTGACAAGGCAGCCTTCTCGGATGCGGTAGGGCATTCCCTGGCCGATGAGATCAAGGCATATGCGGAGAGAAAATACTCCGATGAAGAGGCGGTAAAGAGGTATCAATCATTTGACTATAAACCTCCCTATACAAAGGAGAGTCTTCTTTACCGCGAGATCTTCGAACAGTATTATCCCGGCATGGCGGGGATGATCATCGATTTCTGGCTTCCGAACCAGTCGTGGGAAGGCTGTGCGGTGAGTGATCCGAGCGCCAGGTATCTTTCCAATTACGGAAAATCGGGAGAGTGACCTGTTTTCTTTTTCATGGCAGCAGTCACGGCAGACAATCCCCTCTGCCATGACTGCTGCCCCGCTTTCCCTTTGCATGGAAAACCGCATGCGCTGGTGTAAGCCAGAGGGCAGCGGATCGGCTTAGGAATTGTAAAATATTAAATTGATCAAGTTGTTAATCGCTGGTTTTCTTCTTTTTGGTCTCTTTTGCAGATCTCAAATACTCGTCGTAGATGTCAGATAATGCGAACAAAGATGGTGAAATCATATAGTTCCATTC
>JAFWCM010000291.1 GCA_017536885.1 Solobacterium sp. | reverse complement strand
CGACTGGGTCAACAAGATGGCCATGAAGGGCACCCTGGCAGCGCATGTCGAGACCGGCGGCGTTCCGAACCTTCAGATCTCGATTCCCGATATGAGTGACTACTCCTTCGGCTATCAGTGCTACTGGTTCTTCACCGCAACCGCGATGACCTGCTATCTCCTCGGCATCAACCCGTTCGATCAGCCGGGTGTCGAAGTCTACAAGAAGAACATGTTCCGTCTGCTCGGCAAGCCGGGCTACGAGAAAGCCTGATCCAAAGAATAAAAGACAGAAAAGGGCGAAAGCCCTTTTCATCTGGATTTTTTATCAATGCCCGGCCGAAGAAAGGTCTCTTCGCTTTGAAATGATCACGACATGCATTCATACTGCTTTCTTCCTGCGGAAAGACAGGGAAGATCATCGCCCGCTCTTTCCCGAAGGCAAAAACATGGCGGGACATTCATGTCCGCCGGGAGATCGTTTCAGTCTTAAAACCCGGGGGCGGAAACCGGCTGTGAATCCTGCCGGGAAAAGAAAAGGACCGCGAAAGAAGAGTTCTGTTCAAAGCATGCAGGCATGCCTCTTCGGGCGAACATTCCCGAAGAACGTCTTCGCGGGGTTCGGCCGCATCTTCTTCCCCGTTCCGGATCAGAATCCGCAGAGGTTCTTTCCGGAGATCCTGGGCAAAAGCCGGCGGTTCTTCGGCAAGGGCTCTTGCGCACTGAATTGCGGCCAGAGTGAACAACAGGGTGATCAGCGCATTCCAGGCGATCTTCTTCATCAGTCAATTCCTCCTCTGCCGTCTTTGAAACACTTTTCGGCCTGCCTTCGCTGCAGAACTCCGTCGGGAAACTCCGGTTCGGCAAAAAATCACATGCGGCATCTGAAGGAACAGGGCCGTTCTTTGGACAGCTCTCTGGAAAAGACCCCTCTTTCGCGCTGATCAGACAGAAAAAAACAAAGATCCGGTCAATGAGAAAAAAAGAGGAGAAAAAGAAAACGGCTGCTGCACAGTTCCTGCCGTACTGCAGCCAGCCTCTGATCTGAACTTTACGGAATCAAACCTCCATTAAACAGGGAAGTATTTGTTGAATCTGATATCGGGGCTGCCTTCCGGCGAATTGGCGATATCCTGTTTCCACTTAGTAAGAGCTTCCCCGCAGCGTTCACCCAGTTTCTATATTTCTTGATAATTCCCGCTTCTGTTAAGATAATCCATTGGGTAATTCAGCTTGGACTTCACCTGAAGAACGGAGTCCCATTCCGACCTGCGGGGCTCTCTTCCGCCTGCGATTGTTTCCTGTTCTTCAGGATTCAGCTCTGTGACTTTTTTCATTTCATTTGCGATATCTTTATTTTCTGTGTTCATGTTTTTCCTCATGTATCGGGCAGAGATCTCTGCCTCACTCTATTTACGAACGAATTATATGGTGCTCCAAAAATACGTATTATGCCGAATTTTGATTTATGCCGAAAAAGTGAAGAAAAACGCATAACTAAAGTATTTTCGAAGTGCTCCTCGACATAAAATTTCTATGGGTTTCTTGTATCACAATTAGCAATTTGACCCGGTATCCGATAAAATTAATCATCTGTGAAACCCGAGGTCTGCGCAGAAAGCGGCAAAGAGGGTGCGGATCGTTTCCCCGCTGAACCGTCTTTTACTGCCTGTTTCTGTGCTCTTTGTTTTCAAATGCCAGAATGGCATCCTTGAGACAGATCACAAGATCGGGGGACGGCTTGAGAATCACATCATCCCGTTTGATGACCGCAAGCTGATAATCGGTTTCTTCCTCGATCTGCTGGACGGTCTGGTTCAGCCATTTGGAATCCACATCGATGAGGATCGTGCTCACATAGGTATCAAGGGAATCGGGGTCGATCTCCGACTTGCGGATCTGTTCGACGAAGCCCGCGGAAATAATACCGGTAGGGATGGCGACGGCGCAGACGCCGAGGAAGGAGATCAGAATTCCGAGGGTTTTTCCGACCAGGGTGATCGGATAAATATCGCCGTATCCCACGGTCAAAAGAGCCGAAACGCTCCACCAGATGCCGGAGAGGGCATTCCGGAATGCCTCCGGCTGGGCGTCGTGTTCCACCGAATACATGGAGAGAGAACTCGCAAGCATCAGCACAAAGATGATGAAGAAAGAACTCGCCAGCTGGCTTCGCTTTTCATAGATGACGGAAGTGATGACATTGAAGCTGTCGAGGGAGTTGTTGATGCGGAAGAGGCGGAAGATTCTCACCACTCTTAACATCCGGAATACGACAAAGCCGGAGAGGAAGAAGAAGGGAAGAATCGTGCAGAGTTCGATGATGCCGTCCATCGAGAAGATGAAGGTGAGGGCGGCGTCTATTTTTGACTTTTCGGGATAGAGCAGATCGCTGGTCCATAACCGCAGCACATATTCGATGATGAAGATGATGATCGTAAAGATTTCGATGGCCTGCAGCACCGGCTCCATGAACGAGAGCTCTTCAAAGGTCTGCAGGAACAGAACGATGATATTCAGAACGATGACGACGGACAGAAAAACATCAAACTGGTAGCTTTTGGAATTATTGGCAGGGCTGCCGATCTGAATGATTTCAAAGATTTCCCGTTTTTTCTTCTGAAGCGCCGCCTGATTCATACCAGTAATTATACCAGTCCGGGGAACAGATAATTCAGAATAAAACCGGTAATCAGGGATACCGCGACGATATAGAGAACGATTTTCATGTTGTTTTTCCAGTCGGGATTGACCCGGAAGAGCACCATAAGACCAAGCCCCGCATTGGCGAGAAGCCCCGCGTTTACAGCCGCGAAGCTGATGATGTGATCAAGATAGAGCTTGGAGAGAAGGATCGAAGAGGCGCAGCTCGGAATCAGGCCGATCAGAGTGCAGATGACGATGCCGGATTCCTTATGCGCGATGACAAAGGAGCGCAGGGCCTCTTCGCCGAGAACCGCCATAAAGCCGTTGATCAGTGCGGTCAGTACCAGAAGCCATAAAGTGATCCGCACCGTATGCTTGAGGGCGGATTTGAAGATGCCGTCATCGCATTCGCAGTTCTCCCGCTCGCAGAAGCTTTCGATATCCGCCTTGCGGTGGATGGAGAAGCGGTCGGCCAGAAGGCCGGCGATGCAGGCGACGACAAACTTCACCGCCAGGATCCGGAAGATGACCGCCGGTTCTGCCCGGCTGGAGACAAGAATCGGAACCATTTCATCGCTGGTGGCGAGAAATACCGCAATCAAGGTGCCGGCCGAAATGACGCCGGTGGTATAGAGACTGCCGGCGGCGCTTGAGAATCCGCATTCGGGGATCAGCCCGAAGAGGCTTGCGAAGATCGGAGCGCTGCGGCGGTGTTTTTCGAGAAAGGATTCAAAGGCGCCGTCGGTCTGATGTTCCATCCACTCCATCAGAAGATAGGTGAGAAAGAGAAACGGAACCAGCCGTGCGACATCCATCAGAGTATCGAGAAGTATTTCGGTAATCATTGCCATGTGATTTTTCCCTCCAGTCCGTCTGTGTAAGCACAGAAATACGCACCTGCATTTCCGCTGTGACCGGCATCGATCTTTTTGTCCCGGTCCATGACCCAGATCGCTTCCGCCGGATTGCCCGAAAGAGTTTTATACGCATCAAGCACCTTTTTTCCGTCTTCATAGCTGAGACAGAACAGGGCGGTGGAAAGCGCATCCGCCGCTGCACTGTCCTTTGTGACGATGGTCACGGAGCGGTAGCGGTCAGCGGGAAATCCGGTTTCGGGATCGATGATGTGATGATAGAGCTTCCCGTCTTCGGCAAGATAGCATCGCTCATAATCGCCGCTGGTCACAAAGCTGTCGGTGCCGCTGATGTGCAGGATCAGGATGGTTCCTTCCCCGCCGGGATTCTGAATGCCCACGTTCCAGGTGCTGCCGTCGGCCTTGGCGCCGAGGGTGCGGTTGTTTCCGCCGGCGTTGACCGCTGCGTGCGTGCACCCCACGGCCTCCAGCTTCTGCGCGGTTTTCTCCACGGCAAATCCCTTGGCGATTCCGCCGGCATCGATGGCTGCGTCCGGATCGGTGAGAAACACGGTGTTCTTCGATTTGTCGATGATGAGACAGCCGTTGCCGCAATGCGCCTTCGCCGCTTTCAGAGCATTCGGATCGGGAAGCGGACCGGTTTTTCCTTCCGCATTGAGGGCAAGGCCTTCTTCTCTTGCCTGATGCCAGATCTTCAGCACCGGGCCGAGGGTGACATCAAAACTCCCGGAACTGAGATCATCGAACACGCGGGCGCTTTCGAGCAGTTCGATGAGCTCCGGATCGGTTTCCACCGGGGCAATGCCGGCATTGTCATTGATCGTCTTGAGATTGTTCATCCCCTCATAGCTGTGATAGATATCGAACAATGCATTGTAATGGGAGAAACTCTCGCACATTAGATCATAATGGCGCCGGAACGCCGCTTCATCATCGGTCTGTTCCACCAGGGTGATCACGGTGTCAAAGCCGGAATCGACGGTGATATTCGTAAAAGTCCTGACCTCTGATGCGGCAGGCCTGGGCGTTGTCTCGGTTGCGGCACATCCCGATATCAGCAGGGAAGACATCAGGAGAGCGGACAGGGTTCTGAAAAACTTCATGAATGTAATTGTATCATGAGGGAATCAACGGAAGAATACTCCTTAATAATAGGGATCATGTTATAATTCTTTTGATTTGAGAGGGAAAGGGACGAACAATATGTCAATATTAACGGGACCGATGCGCTTTCATCTCGACGGTCATAAGGAACTGACTGCTCATAAGGAAGTTCTTTTTATGCCGGAACCGGATGACCTCTACATTCCGCTGGTGAACGGCAGGGCAGCCTGCACGCCGCTGGTGAAAGAAGGGGACCAGGTGAAAGCCGGACAGAAGATCGGCGAGCCGACCGATGCGTTCTGGTATGTTCCGATCTTCTCCCCTGTATCCGGAACGGTTGTCGGGATTGAAAAGAGAATGACAGCCGCTCTGAAGCCGGGAGAACATCTGCATATCAGGAACGACCACAAGGGGACGACGGTACAGCCGTTTGCGCCTATGGACTACGAGAAGGCAAGCCGGGAGGAACTGCTTGAGTTTGTGAAACAGGCGGGCATGGCGGGACTTGGCGGAGCCGGGTTCCCCACGTTCAACAAGTACACCAAACCCGAGGGGATTGACCTCCTCATCGTCAATGCGGTGGAATGCGAACCGTATCTCACTGCCGACTATGCCAACTCGATGGCGAATGCGAAACTGATGCGCACGGGAGTGCTTGCACTTCTCAAGCTCTCGAACGCCCCGAAAGGGTTAGTCGCTGTCAAGGAGGACAAGAAAGATCTGATTGCTCTGCTTCATGAGCAGTTCGACGGCACTAAAATCGAAGTGGCGGAAGTACCGGATATCTATCCGGCCGGATGGGAAAGAACGCTGATCTTTATGCTTACGGGAAAGCGGTATGACCGCCTTCCGGCCGAAGCCGGCTGTATTCTCAACAATGTGAGCACGGCGATAGCTCTCGGCAATGCGCTCGAAAACGGCATGCCGATCACGAAGAAGTATCTGACGGTATCGGGCGACGGGGTTAAGGATCCCAAAAATGTCGTCGTATCCGTCGGCACCCCGGCCAGCGCGGTCATCGCGCAGTGCGGCGGCTATGAAGGGGAGGATTGCCTTCTGATTGCCGGCGGCCCGATGATGGGACGCACCATTCCGAATGATCAGTTTGTGATCGGAATCGCCAACAACGGCCTGACGGTGCTTCAGCACCGGGAACCGTTCTCCGTCAAATGCCTTCGCTGCGGCAAGTGCACGGAAACCTGTCCGAGCGGACTGGTGCCGGTGCGCATCAATATGGCTGAGCAGATCAAGGATATCGACAGCCTCAAGAAGCTCAGCATCATGGACTGCATCGAATGCGGACTCTGCACGTACATCTGTCCTTCCAAGCTCGATGTGACGGAAGGAATCCGGCGCGCCAAGCGATATATGGCGCTGGTGAAATAAGGGAGGGAAAGACAGACCTATGAAACTGACATTCAAACCCTCACCGAACTATCGGAACAAACAGTCCACGCTTCTGATCATGCGTGATCTCACCATGTGTCTTGTCGCGGTGCTGCTGTATTCCATCATCTTCTACAGTGCCAAATACGGAGCTTCCTACGGTCTTCGGGTTGTGATTCACACCGTGATCGCGGTGGGATGTGCCCTGGCCTGTGATGCCGTATTCTTCAAGATCATGAAGAAGGACATCAAGACCGGCATCCTGTCTTCCTTCTCCTGGGTGACAGCGCTGATCCTGGTTCTGATTTCAAGAATCGATACCGCCTACTATGCCATGGCGGTGGCGACGATTATCGCCGTATTCTTCGGCAAGCTCGTCTTCGGCGGCTTCGGCCAGAATATCTTCAACCCGGCGGCGCTGGGTGCGGCGATCATCATGACCAACTTCTCGGCAAGCTATGTCGCCGACTTTACGACCGGCGCAACCCCGACGACTTCTGCCAGCTCTGTTGGCTGGATGATTCCGCGGGCGGATTTCGCCGAGTTCATCGCCCAGTACGGGGGACTTGGAAACATGTTCTTCGGCCAGTACGCCAGCACGATGGGAAGCACCTGTGCTTTGCTGATACTGGTATGCGGAGCGTTTCTGATATGGCGGCGCGACATTGACTGGCAGCTTCCGGTGTTCTACATCGGCACCATCTTTGTCGAAGCGCTTCTGATCGGTCTCATGCACGGGGCGGGAATCGAATATGCACTGTTCTTCCTGCTGGCCGGCGGTATTCTCTTCGGCGGCGTATTCATGGTCACCGATCCGGTCACGACCCCGGTCACGATTCCGGGAAGAGTGCTCTGGGCGATCGGAGCCGCAAGCCTTACCGTCATCATCCGGGCAAAGGCCAATCTCTCCGACGGTGTTCTCTTTGCGATCCTGTTGATGAACATGCTTACCCCGGCGATCGACAAGCTCTTTGACGGCAACCAGATCAAGGATGCCGTGAAGTTCCGCAACTACGTACTGATCGGCGGCGCCGCTTCCGTTGCGGTAACCCTGCTCACCGGCATCGCGGTAGTGCCGAAAGAACCGGCCGCAGCCGCTCCGGCTGCCTCCGCTTCAGCCGCACCCGCAGCCCCGGCGGAACCGAGCTTCGGCGAAGCTCTGCCGATGAACTACAACTTCAATGCGAATAAGACCGAGTGCGTTCTGGATGGTCAGGAAGGCGATATCGTACGGTATGCCTGCTCGGCCAAGGGATTCGGTCTTGTCACCAATGCGGAAGGCACCTACAGCAGAAACGAAGCCATGGTCACGGTGGACAAGAGCACCGGCAAGGCAACTTCCGTAAACATCATCACCTTCGGCGACACCGCCGGCATCGGCGATCAGGCAACCAGCGAAAAGGCCCTGGCTCAGTTTGAGGGCAAGGGACTCGATGACGAGGTCAACCTCGTAACCGGCGCAACCTTCACCACCCGCTCCATCGCATCGATGGTTCAGAAGGCCATCCAGATGGCGGCCAACGGCGAAGAGGGAACCCGGACCGCACCGGAGGCAAACTTCGGTGATGCCCTGCCGATGAGCTACAACTTCAACGCCAACAAGCCCGAATGCGTGCTGGATGGCCGCGAAGGCGATGTCATCCGCTATGCCTGCTCGGCCAAGGGATTCGGCCTTGTGACCAATGCGGAAGGCACCTATTCGAAAAATGAAGCGATGGTCGTTGTCGACAAGAGCACCGGCAAGGTCACTTCGGTAAACATCATCAATTTCGGCGATACCGCCGGGATCGGGGATATGGCGACCGGAGAAAAAGCCCTGGCCCAGTTTGAAGGCAAGGGAGTTGACGATGAGGTCAACCTCGTAACCGGCGCAACCTTCACCACCCGCTCCATCGCATCGATGGTTCAGACGGCTCTTAAGGCAGCCGCTATGGAGGAGTAAGTCATGAACAGAGAAGGAACGTTATACAAGGCGGTTCTGCTCGGCGTGCTCTGTGCAGTGTGCGGTTTGCTTCTGGGCGGTGTCAATGCCCTGACCGAACCGATTATCACCGAAGCAGCCATCGCCAACGAAAAGGCAAATCTCGAACTGATCTATCCCGGCGCTTCGTTCGCTGCCCAGGACTTCACCGATGACAGCGGATATGTGCAGGGAGTCTACAGCGCCGAGGGCAAGGGCATGATCTACAAGATCCACGCCACCGGCTACAACTCCGAAGGATTCACCTTCCTGCTCGCCTTCAATGACGACGGCAGCGTCGGCGGATTCAAGGTACTCGAAGAAAACGAAACCGGCGGTTTCGGAAAGAGGTGCTTCGAAGACCCGTATGTGTCTGAGGTCAACGCATTGACAAGCAATGACAGCGCACCGCTTCTCTCGGGTGCGACACTGACATCCACAGCGATTCAGAAGGGCTTCGCCGCAGCGTCGGCACTCTTCAACAGCAGAAAGTGAGGCAAGGCATGAGCACAGCTTCTGAAAAGAAACAGGGCTTCTGGCGCGAGATGATCTACAACAATCCGGTATTCGGACTGTATCTCGGCATCTGCTCGACCCTGGCGATTACCACCACACTGAACAATGCGATCGGTATGGGCATTGCGGTCATCGTCGTCCTCACCGTCAGCAACATCGTCATTTCCCTGCTTGCGCCGATCACCCCGGATGAGATTCACATTCCGGTCTACATCGTCGTCATCGCGACCCTTGTCACCGTGGTCGGGATGTTAATGCAGGCATATACCCCGACGCTTTACAGCACGCTCGGCACCTTCATCGATCTGATCGTTGTCAACTGCATCATCCTGGGCCGGGCGGAGGCGTACGCTTCCAGCCACAATGTCGCCGAAAGCGCCCGGGACGGTCTCATGATGGGACTCTCCTATACCTTCTCCCTGATTGCGATGAGTCTGATCCGTCAGATTCTCGGCACCGGACTGCTGGAGTTCTCCAACCCCATGAGCAATCAGGTGATCTTCTCTCTGCGTCTGATTCCGGAAGCTTTCGTGATTCCCGTATTCACGACGCAGACCGGTGCCTTCCTGACCTTCGCGGTTCTTGCGGCTGCGGTTGCGGCGATCAAGAACAACGATGAGAAGAAGGAAGCCGCCGCCCTCAAGGCAAAGGCGGATGCGGAAAAAGCCGCCAAAGCAGCTGCGGCCAAAGCCGCTGCCAAGCCGGTAAAGGAGGCCGCGTAATATGAATCTCTTCACATTGTTTCTCTCGGCACTTCTGATCAACAACGTCATTCTGTCGAAGTTCATCGGCATGTGTCCGTTCCTCGGTGTTTCCACCAAGCTCAGCTCTGCGATCGGCATGGGCGTCGCCGTCATCTTCGTCATCTTCGGCGCATCCGTGCTCTCCTGGGCGCTGTACTACTACGCTCTGGTACCGCTGGAGCTGCAGTATATGAAGCTCATCTGCTTCATCCTTCTGATTGCGGCATTTGTTCAGTTCGTGGAGATGTTCATCAAGAAGAACTCCCCGTCCCTGTACAAATCCCTGGGTATCTATCTGCCGCTGATCACCACCAACTGCGCGGTGCTCTATGTGGCGCTCGACAACGTTACCCAGAAGTACAATCTCATCGAAACCATGGTCAACTCCATCGCCGTATCCGCCGGCTTCATGCTGGTGCTGGTGATCTTTGCGACAATCCGCGAACGCCTTGCGGCAAGCGATGTTCCGGAAGCCTGGAAGGGCAATCCGATCGCCTTCGTGGTAGCGGCGATCATGGCCATCGCCTTCTCGGCATTTGCGGGGCTGGTGTAACATGAACATTCTGTTTGCCATACTGATCGCCGGCGCACTGGTCGGCCTGAATGTCTGGCTCTATGCGGCAAATAAGAAAACTCCGGTTCCGGAGGGATGCGAAAATCTGAAGCCGGACTGCAGAGGATGCGGAATCACCGACTGCAGCCTCCGCGCGAAAGTGGAAAACAGGGAGGAAGCGAAATGATCAAGGCATTGTTTCTGATGCTTGTACTGGGCGCGCTGGTCGGCGCGGTGCTCGGATTTGCGTCGATCAAATTCCATGTCGAACCGGATCACCGGGCCGAAGAACTGCTGGCGATGTTACCGGGATACAACTGCGGCGGATGCGGATATCCGGGCTGTTCCGGAATGGCTTCGGCGCTTGCGGACGGGGATGGCGATGTCGACAAATGCAAGCCGTCCAAGGCGGAAGCCAAGGCTGCCATCAAGCAGTATCTCAAGGACCATCCGAAAGAAGCGTAACCTTATCTTACAGAAAGCAGCTCCGGCTGCTTTTTGTATGCCCTGAAGAAAAAAATATTCCGTATCTTTTCCGAAATTGCGGGGGAATTTCTCCGGCATGGGTAATTGGAAAGTGGAGGTGCAGAATACCATGAAGAAAATCATTATTGTCAAAAGTGCTCTTGCCGTCGTTCTTTCCGTCCTTCTGATCTGGATGCTTGCGGCTGCGGTGGACCTTCGCTCCCTGCAGAAGCTGAATCTCAGAACCACCTGGATCGCCAGCCGCGACATTCCCCCGCGCACGCGGATCAGCGAAGAGGATCTGCTCGAAGTGAAGATCCCCGGGGAGTATCTGCTCGCCTATACGGTATCCGACAAAAAGGAGATTCTCGGAAAGTATACCGACATCCAGGGAAAAATCCCTGCCGGCTCCGCGTTCTACAAGGATATGCTCATCAAGGAAGAGGATATGCCCGATTACCCCAGCGCTCAGCTGAGGGAAGGGCAGAGTGCCTATACGATGGAAACGGATCTTGCAAAGCTCGGCGGGATTGTCGTCCCGGGACAAAGAGCGGATATCTATGCGTCCTTTACGGCAAATGACGGAACGGCGATCAGCGGCTGTATCATCGAAAACGCCCGCATCATCGCGGTGAAGGATCATAAGGGCATCGATCTCGACAACCCGGATTCCAGCGGCACGCCGTATCTTGTGATCCTGGCCGTGGATCAGAAAGATCTGCCGATTCTTTCGGCAGCGGAGACCGTCGGGAATGTGCGCCTGTTTTCCTCGAGCCGCACCTATGACAGCAATGCCGAGGCACAGCTCATGGAGG
>JAFWCM010000290.1 GCA_017536885.1 Solobacterium sp. | reverse complement strand
TTATACAGCGCCGCGATCGGCTTGCAGAGAACAATCGAAAGCGGCAGACCGAAGCTTGTAAAAGATTCATCAATGCCGAATTTGTTCTCGCATGTCCCAGTCATAAGATTAAAGCACGCGGAAGAAGATGCGGTGCTTAGGGCAAGCGTAAAGCTTTTGCTTAAGGAGCGGGTCAGTTTCCGCAAAGATACTCTGCAGGTCAAAGAGGTATACAGCAGCCAGAACAGAGATGCAAGCAGAAATGCCGCAAGCATCACCAGTGCCAGTTTCCAGACCGAAGCCAGAACGAGATAGGTGCCGGACCAGATCAGGTTCACCACAATCAGGAAGATGACATACGGCAGAAGCCGGCTGAGCATTGACATGATGTAGATCGCAAGGCTGTTGATCTGCTGGATATCCTGCGCGATGCCGCGGGTCTGCTTGCCCAGGGCAAGAAGCGCTATTCCGATCACGGATGCAAGGAAGATGATCTGAAGGGTATTTCCCGTGATGAACGGTTCCGCAATCGATGACGGAAAAACCTCTGTCAGCAGTTCGATCAGGGCGGAAAGCCGCCCTCCGCCGGAAGAGGCGGTTGTGAGCTTTGGGCCGATCAGAGGAAACCAGATGAGTCCGGCAAGCGTTGTGGAGAACACGATGCCCACATATCTCAGAATCATCCTGACGCCGATTTTTCCGAGTGTTGCGGTATCTCCGATTCCATAAATCCCCCAGGTAACAGAGAGAAAGATCATCGGACCGGCAGCGCAGCCGATCAGTTTGTAAAACGTCTCATACAATGGAATGATCGCTGTGGTACAGATCGTATCCCGGATTCCCTCTGGTGCAAACATTCCCAGGACACCAACTGCCACACCAATGATGGCAGAGAGCGCCAGTCGGGTGAAGTAGTTCATCCCCTTCCGCTTAACGCGGAAGTAGAGACGGTTCGTTCCCTTTTCATAACTGTAGTCGGGCGAGAGTCCCAGATTGATCAGGATGCTTTCATTGAACTGTCCGTAGTCCCTTTCCTGTTCGTTTTAGGGATTGGCGGCAGGTCCGCCGCATTCGAGAGAAATATACGGACCGATCAGCTGCCTGCACATGCGCAGGATCAGCTCCCGGTTTTTACATCCGTGCTCCATCCAGAAATGAATGCATTCCTCGGCGGAAAGCCGGTACCTCAGCATGTCCGCATGTTCCGTCGGCAGCGTATTGCAGAAGGCGGCAATTTCGTCCGCAGCTTCATCGATCGCTTTTTCTTCAACTTTGAGTTTCAGTTCTCTCACCTGCATAAGCTTGCCTCCAGATAATAACGTTCCAACTATAGCACTCCTGATCCCAGCGGCTAAATCAAATGCATCCATGCATTACAAAGGCCTCCTGTCCGTCACTGGCAAGATCGGCACAGAGGATCTTCCGCGTCCCGCGGAATACCTTTTTCCTGCATGCATGACCGTCCTGAAAAAACTGCATAAAAGACCCTTGCCTGTCTTGGCCGGACAGGTCAGGGTCTTCCGGTTTGCTCCGCTGTCTTTGAACGTTTGCTGTTCTTACGGGCTCAGTTGGCTCCGCTGTAGAATTCCGTTGTGGTTTTGTTCTCCTGGATCAGGATGGAACTCTGGCTGAATTCCTTGATCATATCATCCGCAGCCGCATGAACCGCATCCAGGTTGGTATCGCTGAGATAGATCACCATTGTGTATTCCTGATAGAGCACGCCGTTATCTTCCCATCCGCCGTTGGCTTCCTGAATCGTATAACCGCCGAAGTGTCTGATCAGAATATCCTGTGCCCGTTTCTTTGACTCTTCCGGGTCGTAGTCAGGCTGATTACTGTCCTTGTTGTTCGTGCCGACATACATCACATACTGGATATCCTCTTTTTCCGGAGATGCGGCAGCCGGGGCTGCAGCTTTGGGCTTAGCGACAAGATTCAGGATCGAAATGCAGAGTGCGATCACAGCAATCACAAGAGCGATTGGTCCGTTTTTATTATTCATGAGTCTGTTCTCCTTTTTATTTACCGCTCCGCTGTATTCTGCGGAACTCTGATATTATACCAAATCATGCCTGCCATACCCCCGGTATTCGCTCCCCTCTCCGTTGTCTCTCTGAAGAAAGAAACCCGGTCCCGATGACCTTTATGAAAGATGAATCTTCCGCAAACTCCGTGTTTGCAGGGCTTCCGGTTTCCCTGAGAGTAATCGATATACTGTGCATTGCTTCTCTTGCGCGTACAGCAGAAATCATTGACTCCCTGATCGTCCATGTACACAATCCGCTTCCCGCATGCGTGACACCACTTCTCAGCCAGGGCAATGATGTAATTGATATTGACGGCTCTGCAGCCTCCGTCCATCCCTCATCAGCTGCCGCCAAACCGCACGGCTGCGGCAAATCCTTCTGCTGCGCAGTCCCGTTCTTCAAAGAATCCGCCGCCGTTTGCATAAACTCAGAGATGAACTATTCCTTCACGCATGGTTTCGTCACATTCCGTACTTTTCCAGAAGAATCCGGATTTCTTTGTTCAGGTAAGCCCGAACCGCATCCTTGTTCTTTTCCCGGTATCTCGCAACGACCTCAATTTTCATACAGCCGACGCCGGCATCGCCGTAAATCCCCGACAGCTCCCTGATTCCCCGATACTCCAGCGGAGCGACAAACAAATCGGTTCCCTCGGAGATCACTGGAAGCTCTTTTTTCAGAATTTTCTCGATCTCTTCGATCGGTTTCTCCGTCATCAGTTCCACTATGAGTGAGTATTTCGAAGGCTGTTTGGAGAGATTTTCGATATCGGAGATGTTGTGATTTCCGATGACTTTGATATGATCGCCGCTGACTTTCAGTTTGGTGGACCGCACGCCGATTTCAAGCACGGTTCCCTCATCGTTGTTGATGCGGACGATATCTCCGACATTGAAGCTGTTTTCGAGCATGATGAAGAGTCCGGCGATGATGTCCGCCGCAAGATCCTTTGCCCCAAGAGAGAGCGCCAGTGAGACAAGGCCGAGCGAAGCGATGATCGTATCCATCGGGAAGCCGAGATACTGAAGGCTGAGGTAGATCCAGGCAAAGACGGAGATGTATTTGACCAGGTTCTTCAATAACATGCATACGGTTTCCCCATGCCCGTTCATTATCCGGGCTCCCAGGGAAAACAACAGGTCGCTCAGAACGATGAGCATGTAGAACTCGGCACTGATCAGAAGAATACTGCAGATTGCGAAGATATTCAGTCCGCGCATCCACTCCCCCCGCAACAGGAAGTCGATAATCGAGATATTCTCGCCATAACGGATCCTGCTGGCAATAAGCAGCTGTCCCCCCACCAGAAGAAGCACAAACATGCCGACGCGGAAGACGATCGCAACTCTTCCCTCCGGGGTGTTGTTATGCCAGCCGAGCAGATCCTTGAACTGCGCTGTCCAGGAATCATCCGTCTCCTCGGCCGGGTCGTCTTTATCCTCTTCTTCCCCGATCCTCATTTCCTGACTCAGCTCGCTGAAACTGCGCTTTTTAAATTTCCTCATGTAGATCCACATGAGCATTACAAACGTCAGGAAATAAGCCAGGAAGGCAATCCCGCCGTAGAGCAGGCACCCCCTCACAACCCGGCCATACTCCACGGTATAGAAGAAGATCAGGCTGCCGTACTGGGCGGAGGTAATAAAACTCCTCTCTCCGTCCACGGGAAGATAATCCATATATCCGTCCTGGAGGGCATTCTTTTCCAGACCGTACTTTTCGATCTTGTTTCCGACCATCGAATCCACACTCGAATATACGATGGTTCCGCTGTTCTCCTCAGCCGCAAAGCACAGCGAGGAGGCATCCGCAAACAAGCGCAGTTCGCTGTTGATGTCGTCAATTCCCGCATTCACGACGCTGCTGTCAAGAGGATGCGCCAGGATCAGAGCCCCGTGCCTGTCCTCTGCTTCGGGATCCTTCATCGTGACGCCATAGAGGCGCTCGGTCTTTCCGCCGGTGTCTTCCATCGAGGTATTCCGGATGATTTCGGGAATGCCGTAGAGCAGCCGCTGGAAGTCTGCAAGCCGTGTTTCGTTCTCCGCCATCAGGGAGATTCCGCTGTAATCGTTGCTGGAGAGCGTTTCATTCCCTTCTGAATCAAACAGCATGATCCAGCTGGCATTGAGGATATCACTGCATCTCTGCAGGATCTGTTTCTCTGCAAGCTCGGGATGGCGGCAGAGAAGATCCGCAAGCCGGTGGCCGCTCGAAAGCGACCATTGATCGCGGTCGATTTCCCGCAGGTCTTCGAGGTTATCGGTTTCCGTCCGGCAGTAGACATTGCTTACATGGAGAATGTCTCGGCCGAGTTTCAGCTCGGTTCTGAGCATTCCCGCCCCGTGGCAGATCATCGCCATCAGAACTACCGTAAAGGCGCCGACAATTCCCGCGACAATCATTTTCTGACGTATTTTTCCGCGGCTGTACCGCTTTTCCATTTCTTCGCTCAGAATATGGTTTTCCGCATAGTCTCTTACCGAAAGCACATAGATGATGATGGTTCCGAAGACGAGAAAGATGATGCCGGAGATCACGAGGATTCCGAATTCATTCCGATACTGGGGAAGGGATCTCGGAATCAGATGCAGGACATGAAGTTTTCCGTTTTCAAGCCCGTTATCGTATTCGGAATAAGAGCATGCATAATCTCTGCCTTCGATCCGGATCTCAGGCTGACGGGTCTGAAACAGCTCTGCGGTAATGCCGAGTTCACTCAGCGATGCCCCGGGATCAAGGTCTTTGAAGGTGCTGATCAGATGGTATTTTCCATTTGTCTCTTCGGCGGTAACGGTGCAGGCACCGAAGGTCTGATCGGCGGTTTCGATCACATTCATGGAACCGGAGATATAGCGGTTTACGGAGCTGAGATAAAGAGCACGGGAGGTCTTCTGAACATAGAAGAGCGTATCGGTGATCCTGCCGAAGGAGAGGTAATACACCCCGTCCTTTGCGCTGCCCTCTTCCAGGCGAGCATCCTCCATGCTTTCATCCTCTTCGCTGACCAGTTCTATTCCGGCCTGGCTTTCATCCTGAACGTAGAGCCCGGTCCTCACCTCTTGCGATGCGATGCTTTCTGCGATCAGCTCGGGACTGATCATCATTTTTCCGGAAGGCAGTCCCTGGGGAAGAAGAAGCGTATCGCCGCGCTGCTCGACCACAAAGCCGCCCTCAAAGATGCGCTCGCCGTAATACCCGGTTTCATTGGTGAGTTCTCTGAGACAGACAGAAAAGAGATTCACATCCTGTCTGATTTTCTCGTCGAACAGTGTGATCTCGGCAGAACTCTTCCTGCCGGCATCCGACATCAGATCATCCAGGATCATCCGTTTTCTTTCCCGGTGCACTGCTTCACTCTTTCCCGCAAGCCAGAGATCCGTCTCTGAAAGGATCAGGCAGGCGGGCAGAAGTATCGCGATTGCCATCAGAATGGTTCTGACGATATTCCGTTTTGAAGTGCTGTTTTTCATAGCTCTCTCCGTAGTGCGTTTTATTCATTATAAATGGTAATTCAATGGATTCACCATGTCCTGCCGGTCTCTGCTGTCCCTCCCATCGATAAAGAAGATGTCCTTTGCCGGGAATCATCGTAAAATGGGTTCATGAAACGAAATCGTCTGATCTTCCTCGCTGTCTGTGTGATCCTGGTCTCTTTCCTGATTCTTTTCATAAAACCTTCTTTCCCTGCGCAGAATCCTCAGCCGTCTCCCACACCGGTTCCCTCTTCCGCCCCTTCCCCGTCTCCTTCTCCCTCTCCTTCTCCGTCTGTCATTACGGAATCAGCCAGCCCAACACCTGATGTCGGTCAGGCGCAGACGGCATATACGAAGAAGGATGTCCGGGAATTAAAGAATACCCGCCATTTCTCCAAATCCGCTCTGAACCATATCTTCTTCGGCACCCTGAAATCCAACGGGGAGGTCAGCGGATACCACTACGAAGGAATCCGGGACAGTGAAGCCGAAATCATCGAAGGCACAAAGTCGGAAGAAGACGAGCATGGGGTATATGAAGCACAGGTCACGGTCAGGGGCGTCGCCAAGAAATCAAACCATGGATATTCCACGTTCTTTCCCGAACGCTATTCCCCGCAGGATGTGGTCGATGCGATCAATTACGTCTATGACAACTGCGAACCCATCGAAGGCATCCTGTACGGCGGTCTTACCGAAGACGGCATGGAAATCGATCTCGTGATTCAGGAAAACGGCAAGATAACAACCGCATATCCGGTTTGGGAGGGACAATGATCAGACATTCACTCAGAATAATTACCCTGCACCGGGGCAGACATGAAAAAAAGCGCCGGGTGATCCGGTTTACGGATCCGAAATACCATCTCCTCGCCCTGTTTATCAACGCGGAAGCCGATTCCTTCCGCAGAGAGATCAATGCGGCTTTTGAGCAGGCGGAAACCGAAGGCGAAGGTTTTTTTGCGGGCAATCTCACCACCCTTTCGATTCATGACGGCATTGCGGAACTCTGCAGTCAGCTGGATGAGGAACAGGTGCCGCTTCTGATCGAGGCAAAGGAACTTAAAGCACTGCTTTCGGAATGGTATTCGAAGCGATAGGTTTCACCTTCTTCCTGTTGTTTCCGATTGAAGAATTTTCCCCTGTCCTCCTATAATTTGGATACATACAGAAAGGCGGACCGATGATGGATATGGATTTTGACGCACGCATGAAACAGGCAGAAGAGAGGATGAAGCTTCTGAAAGAAGGCATCCAGATAGCCGCAGACGCAGTAAAGATGGATAAACAGAATGAACGGGACAGAAAGCTTGACCAGCTGAACGATACTCTCGATGCGTTTGACGCAAAACTCGATGAATATGACCAGAGAATCCTGGAAAAAATGGACAAAGAGATCGATGATCTTGCGGTCTATGCCGCGGTGATGGAAGCGCAGGCAAATGAAGATGCCAAGGCGATCAGGGGCGATATCGAAGCCGCCAGGGAAAACCTCCGGCTTGCGGATGATTACAGTACCGGCAAGCTGAACTCCTCCCGCCTCAGGGCCCAGATGAATCTGAGCGAAGCCAGGGCGAGAAAGATCAGAAGGCTTGAAGAGATGGACAAGGAGGCATGGTCTCTCTATATCTGCGATCTCTTCGATTATGCGGAAAACTGCCAGGATATGGCAGAGGCGTATGCCTATGAATCAAAGCTTGCCCTCACCCAGGCCCGCGATGAAATAAAGCTCTTCGAAGAGAAATACGGACCTCTCAGATAATTCGAACCGGTGCCGGCAGGATCCCGATGGATTCCGCCGGCTTTTTGAATATGCTGAGGGGAGGAAGAAATCCCTGTCAATAAAACAGACAGCCGGGTTCAGCTGTCTGAAGGCTGGTTCTCAGATTCTTCGGGGGCTTCTTTCGGCGGTACAGGCCCGTCGTATTCGATGCACAGCATCGTGGTGTCATCGAACTGTTCCGCCTCTCCCGCAAAGGTCTCGACGGATGTAAGCATTCCGTGGACGATCTCCTGCGGTGATTTCTCTTTGAGAAGATTGAGGCTTTCGATGATCCGCTCTTCTCCGAACATGTTCTTCTCAATATCCATCGCTTCCCGGACGCCGTCGGTATAGACAAACAGCTTGTCTCCCGGTTCCATCTGAAGCGTGTATTCCCTGTACTTCATGTCGGTCAAAGCACCCATCACAAAGCCATGGGGATCCCGGATCATTTCGAATTCTCCGCCGGCCTTCATCAGGGCCGGGAATTCATGTCCGGCATTGGCACAGACCACCTTGCCGGTGGAAATCTCCAGAATGCCGATCCACACCGTCACAAACATGTCGTTCTCGTTGTAAGTGCAGATCGTGTTGTTGGCCTCTTCGAGAATCTCCGCCGGGGAGTCGATCATTGTCGCATAGCTCTGCACGATGACCATAGCCATCATCATGAACAGCGCCGCCGGCACGCCCTTGCCCGAGACATCCGCAATGACAAGCGCAAGATGATCGTCATCGATCAGGATGAAATCATAGAAGTCGCCGCCGATACTGCGGGCGGGATCCGCCAGAGCGTATTCATCGAATTCATCCCTGTCCGGAAACAGCGGGAAATTCTTTTTAAGCATGCTTTCCTGGATGGTTGCCGCAAGTCCGAGCTCGGTGTCGATCTGCTGTCTCTTTGCGGTCATGACCTCAATCTCTTCGACGTAGTTATCGATTTCATGGACCAGGCTGATGAAGTCATCGGAGAGCTGACCGATTTCATTGTTCCGTGTCGCACTGGAGCCGATCCCGGTCATATTCTCCTTAAGTTTTTTGGAAACATCGGCGCTGTCCTTGGTGTCGGTGTAGATGCGGATCGCTTCGAGCACCCGCTTGAGCGGCCGGATCTCATACAGATACATGAACAGCATGATGATGTTGATTAACATCACCTCATAGAATACGGCAGTTCGCGTGCCTTCTCTTGCCTGAGAGCGGATATTGCTTGTCAGCAGTGCTTTGGAATACGAGACGCCGATCAGAACCGCCTTATCCCCGAAGTCATCAACTTTCACATAATAGTCCGCATAGTTTCCGCTGGTATCGAAATCATGCGTAATCCCCGGTTCGAGATGAACAACATTCTTCATGGTTTCCCGCATGGAACTCTCCGGTTTGACATCAATCACCTTGCCGAGGATAAAGGCATCTTCCGGCTCGGTTCCGCGGTTCTCCCCAGCCTCGGCGCCGCTCAGCAGAAAGTACTGGTATCCATAGGGGTTCGGCCCCTCTTCCTTATCGGTAATCACGCAGTAGAGATGGTCGATCTTGTGGCTGCGCTTGATGTTGTTCATGGTTGTGTTCATCCAGCTGTAGGCGATTTCCGCAAACAGCTTCTGATCTTCCGGCAGAAGCTTTGAGGCATCTTCTTCGGTGGCGTAGTTGATGTGAAAATCCGGATACTCCCTGTTCAGAAGATCGTATTTTTCCTGGGTTCTCGTCCCCGGGTAATACTCGATGTCATATTCGATATCAAGTTCTTCCGCATGGTCATGCCAATAGCGGAAGAGCCAGGTATGGGCGGGGATTTCCGTCAGGGAATTGCTGACCTGATTAGTCGTTTCAAAGGCAAACTCCTCTGCCTGGTTAAACACAGCGGTTTTGGCGATCCGGTATTGAGAGGAATAGGTAACGATGGCAATGAATATCATGCCGAAAAGAACCAGAATGTAGATCTGACCGATAATACCGAATCTTTTCTTTCCCGTTCCTTCCGCCATATGTAGAGAGAGGTCCTTCAGATTCCTTTTACGGATCTGTGAGCTGCTGATTTTATGATAATTCAAATGCTCGGGTACAGGCAAGCAGACTGTCTCCGGTTTGCGCATCCATTCATGCATTCCAGGCGCCGTAAACACGAGCGCCTCTCTTCGCATCTTTGAATCGCGATGCTTTCTGTTGTTTGACCGCATACTGCTTTTGTGACTCAGAAAAACCGGGCAGACTGCATTCACCATCCCATCTGAAACTGCGGCAGTATAAGCCGGTTCTGTGAATCACTTCAAAATACCATCCCTTCTTTTTTTGCGCCGCCGCGTGCATACCATGATATAATCCCTACAGGAAGGTACAGATTCTGTGCTTCAGAAT
>JAFWCM010000289.1 GCA_017536885.1 Solobacterium sp. | reverse complement strand
TATTTATCACATGAACAAGTCGATCAAATGCATCTAAATTCAGTTCAGTCACAATAAATCTCCCGAGATTATTTTATCCCAAGAGAATTATATCACAGTGTTAATTAATAATGTGAGTGGTTATATATTTACAATTCCTAAGCGGCGGTCTCTGCTGCTATGCCTTGACTTTCAAGCCGAAAAGACGGATCAGAGAAGCGGCCTGATCAAAGCTGACTTCACAGCCCTTCAGGCTCTCGGGATCGCTAATCACGCCGTCGATCACGCTGTCGGAAAGATCCACACCGTTCAGGGAGATATGAAAGAGTTCCGCCCCGGTAAGATCACACCCGCAAAATTCGAGATGCTGGGTGCGGCTGTCGTTAAACGAGGCTTCCTTCAGAATCGAATGGGAGAACTTCACCCGGTTGTGACTGCAGGCATTCCAGTTGGCAAGCAGTCCGGCAGAATCACAGATCTGCACATCCCGGAAGGTGCCTCCGGAAAAATCCGAACCGACCAGGCGGCAGTGGGAAAACTTCACCCGGATGAAGGAACTCCCGGAAAAATCGGCGTTGGAAAAATCACAGCGGTCGAATTCCGCATCCATGATGTCCGACGGTGAAAAGCGCCCCGTAAAGGTGCAGTCTTCGAAGCGGCAGGTATTCACGATCCATTCCCCGCGGGAAACGGAAAGGGTTTTGCCCTGAACGAGCACTCCTTCCAGACGCCCCTTGTTATCTTCCGAAGCATACGGCCGCAGTTCCGTGAGTTCGGGATCGCGCAGTTTATTTTTCTCTGATTTTTTCATACTCTTCTTCACTCAGCACGGCGCCGGGTACCTCAACGACACGTGATGCGACAAGATTGGCAAAGCTCAGCGCTTTTTCGATCGGCTTGCCCTGCAGAAGATATGCCATGATCGTACCGATGTGAGAGTCTCCCGCCCCGGTTCCGTCTTTCGCTTCGGTCTTTTTCGCCGGGGCAAAATACGCAGCGGTCCCGTCATAGGCGGCCGAGCCGTGTTCTCCGTCTGTCACGATGACAAGGTTTCCGGTTCTTTCAAACAGAAGTCTGGCAAGATCGGCAAGCTCGGCGCTTTCCCCGTTCCATCTTCTCCGGTCATTGAGATACCACTCCGCTTCCCGGCGGTTGAGATGAAGGATGGGATGACAGTCGAGGATCGCCTCCATCCTCTCCTTCGGCACATGCATGATTCTCGCACTCGGGGCAAAGAAGAGATTCAGTTCGGGATGGTTCTGTATGAATTCAACGATATGGATGCCAGTCGGCTCTTCGATCTCCAGCCCGCAGATATAGACATCGGTATATTCGGACACATCGAGATTGTCGAACCACTCTTTCCTGAAGCGGTACTCCGCCCCATGCACGGCCAGGAACGTACGGTATCCCTGATTGTCGACAATGCAGTAGCAGCATCCGTTTTCCTCTTTCACGCTGAGCACCGGCTCGATGCCCTGCTTCATGAGTTCGGAATCAACAAACGTGCCGAACAATCCGGTTCCGACAGGCGAAAACAGAGTATACGGCACGTAATTCAGTTCGAGCATATGAGAAACGTTGTAGCAGCATCCGCCCAGGGAAAGACTCTGCCCCAGGGGATTTACATCTTCTTCCAGGGAAGGAAGATGATCCACCCGGATCAGGACATCAACCACGGTAGAGCCGATCATCAGTGCTTTTCTCATACAGATATTTTACGATATCGCAAATGCTTTGCGAATCAGAGATTCAGAATCTTTTCGGCCTGTTCCTTCACACCGGACTGATAGACCAGGATGACGCCGAGAAGCGCGCCGACACCGGCCTGCAGAAACTGGAACGGGAGCTTGAGCATGGCTGCTTCCATGGTGGAATAGATAAATGCTCTGCCGATCGTATAGCCCACAATATTGATCAGTGCACCGATCCCGGCGGCGATATACGCAGCGGTTCTGGGACGGTCCTGAAGAATTCTGCGGGAAAGAACGGAGATCACCACCGCCTGAATGCCATGGGTCACAAGAGATACGAACATCGGCGTCGGATAGAACAGAAGATCGCCGATGAAGGCGCCGATCCCGCCGACGATGAATGCCTCTCTCGGCTCCAGGATCAGAGCGGCTGCTACGATCACGATATCATTCAGATACAGGTGTCCCCCCGGCACCGGAATTCCGAAACTGGACAGCGCGATATTCATACCCATCAGGATTCCCGTCAGAGTCAGACGGCGGATCAGATGGCTGTCCATGGTACGGCTGCTGTTTTATACACTCATAAGATGTACCTCCCCTTCATTAATATCCCATATGATAGGCCTTATGTGGTATTGTGTTAAGTACCAGAAAGGAGGTTTTTAATAAGACCAGATGAAAAAAGAAAAACCAGCCTATCTGATATTGTATGAACAGATCAGAACCGCGATTGCGGACAATGTCTTCCCCACCGGCACCAAGCTTCCCTCCAAACGGGCTCTGGCCGCGGATTTCGATCTCTCCCTGGTCACGGTGGAACACGCCCTCGATCTTCTGGAAGAAGAAGGATATATCGAGCCGAAGGAACGGTCCGGTTACTTTGTGAGCTACCGGAGCGAAGATGTCCTGCCGGTCAGCGGCGAACACTTTACCCCGGCGGAAAAAAGCGTTCCGAGGGGTGAGACCTTCCCTTACAACGTCCTTGCCCGCACGATCCGGCGGGTGCTTTCCGAATACCAGGAGGAGATACTGGTCAAAAGCCCGAGCTGCGGGCTGACTTCCCTGCAGGAGGCGATCGCTTCCTACCTTGCCTCTTCCCGTGGAATTTCAGTGCGTCCCGATCAGATCATCATCGGCAGCGGTTCGGAATATCTCTACGGGCTGATCGTTCAGACCCTGGGCAGAGAGCTTACCTACGGCATCGAAAACCCGTCCTTCAAAACGATCCGTAGGATGTATGAGGCAAACCAGGTGAAGCTGGATCTTCTGCGGCTGGGAAACAACGGAATCCTCAGCGAAGAACTGAAGCGAACCGATGCGGATGTTCTGCACATCACCCCCTACCGGAGCTGGCCGACCGGCATTACCGCCGATGCCTCAAAGCGAAGGGAATACATCGCCTGGGCAAAGGAGAAAGGCGCCGTGATCATCGAAGATGACTACGACAGCGAGTTCACCCTGACCGGCAAACCTGCCGATACCTTGTTCGCTCTGTCCGGCGGCAGTTCCGTGATCTACCTCTGCACCTTTTCCACGACCATCGCCCCTTCGGTAAGGATCGGTTATATGATCCTGCCGGATCCGATTCTCGAACAGTTCCGGGCACGGGCCGGGTTTTATTCCTGCACCGTATCCACCTTCTCCCAGCTGATACTTGCCGAACTGATCCAGAGCGGAGACTATGCAAGACATCTCAACCGGATGCGCAGAGCGAGAAGAAGCCGGCGATGATCTCCATAATCTTCACATCCGATTTCCCTCATTTTTGATATACTATACCGCGTCAGGGAGGTGATACCTATGAAAGCGATCGCATTCGATTCCGATCAGTATCTCAAGCTTCAGCGCGATAAAATTCTGGAACGCATCAGTATGTTTGAAGGAAAGCTCTATCTCGAATTCGGCGGAAAGATGTTCGAGGATTTTCATGCGGCGAGAGTGCTTCCCGGATACGAACCCAACAACAAGATCCGGCTTCTGACGGAGCTTAAGGACAAGGTGGAGATCATCATATGCATCAACGCCAACAACATCGAACACACCAAGGCACGCGGCGACACCGGCATCTCCTATGATCAGGAACTGCTTCGGATTGTCGATGCTCTCAAGGCACTCGATCTCTATGTAGGTTCGGTTGTCATCACCCAGTATGCCCATCAGCCGGCGGCGGATCTCTTCCGCAGACAGCTTAAGGCCGAAGGAATCCGCTCCTATCTGCACTATCCTATTCCCGGCTATCCCACGGATGTGGACTTCATCGTCTCCCCGGAAGGCCTCGGGAAAAACGATCATATCAAAACCAGCCGCCAGCTGGTAGTCGTAACCGCGCCGGGTCCCGGCTCCGGAAAGATGGCCACCTGCATCTCGCAGCTTTATAACGACAGCGTCAAAGGCATCCGTTCCGGCTATGCGAAGTTTGAAACCTTCCCGGTCTGGAACCTGCCTCTGAACCATCCGGTCAATCTCGCCTACGAGGCGGCGACCGCAGATCTCAACGATGTCAATATGATTGACCCGTTCCATCTCGATGCCTACGGCATCACCGCAATCAACTACAACCGGGATGTTGAGATCTTCCCGGTGCTGAACCGCCTGTTCGAGGCGATTCAGAATGAATCCCCGTACAAATCCCCCACCGACATGGGCGTCAATATGGTCGGCTACTGCATCGTTGACGATGAAGCCGCCAAAGAGGCATCCAAGCAGGAAATCCTGCGCCGCTATTACCGGGCACTGGTCGATGTCAGGCGTGAGGAGATTTCGGAAGAGGCGGTGGAAAAGATCAAGGTTCTGATGAACAAAGCCGATGTCACCCCGGAAGACAGAGCATGCGTCAGCGTTGCCCGCAAAAAAGCGGAGCTTACCGGCATGCCCGCCATGGCGATCGAACTGCCAAACGGCAAGACGATCACCGGCAAGACTTCTTCCCTCTTCGGTCCGAGTTCCGCCGCGATCATCAACGCCATCAAATCGATGGCCGGCATCTCCAAGAGCAAGCATCTGATCGAACCGGCCTTTGTCAAACCGATCCAGGATCTCAAGATCAAAAATCTCGGCAACCACAATCCGCGGCTTCATACCGATGAACTTCTGATCGCCCTCTCCATCGTCGCCAAGTCCAGCGAAACCTGCGCCCAGGCGATGAAGCAGCTCTCGAACCTGCGCGGCTCGGAAGCCCACAGCACGGTGATCCTGCCGGCGGAAGACGCCAATGTCTACCGCAAGCTCGGAATCAACGTGACCTTCGATCCGAACTATCAGTACAAAAAGCTCTATCACCCCAAATAAGAAATGAAATCATCCGGGTCCCGGATGATTTTTTTCTGATGCATGATCTCTGCAGTCTGCCGATGCAGTTTTCGTTTTCCATGTTTATTCCTTCCGCTGACGGCAAGCCCATCATTGTGTTTCTTCGCTGAAGCAGCTCAGCCGGGAGTATTACGCTGACTGCTGTTCTCCGTTTTCACGGCACCGGAAGGACGCTGGCCGGCAGCGATTTCTTCTGTTTCGATCATGAAGCGGACAGATCCTTCCACCCCTTCCGGAATACCGGAAAAGCTGGTATAGGCATCTTCAATGCGGCGCAGTGCCCTGACCCTGCGGATCAGTTCCTGAAGCTGACTGCCGCAAAGCCTGGTCAGCTCTTTGATGCCTTCTTCATCAAACTTCCTGACACCATCCGCCAGCGACCATACCCCATCCGTAAGCGATGCATACCCTTCCATCAGTTTTCCTCCCGCTTCCGGCAATTGTCCAAACCCCTCTGAAAGCTGAGAAGCTCCCTCATACAGGTCGGAAAGACCATCGGTATATGTGCTCAAACCAAGCTTCAGCTGCATACTCCCCGCCCACAGAGCCATAACACCGCTCCTGAGTCCGGTTATCATTGCCGACAGATCTTCTGTCTGAGCAATCCCGGTCTGAACCAGAGTGATGTATTGCTGAAGAATTCCAAGATCCTGCGTCAGATTCTGTACTGCTGGTGTTAATGCAGTGACCGCGTTTTCCACTTTCGAAAGGTCCAATGCGGGCACTCTGACCGATTCCGAAGACAGTGACTGCTGAATACTGTCCAATTCACCGGGAATACTGCTGTATACCGCGATCAGCGCTTCCGCATCCTCCTCTGATCTGCCTGAACTGATCAGAACATCTCTGAGTGCAGCTTCTTCCTCCCTGGTCAGTGCCGCATCAGCAGCAGCGGATTTCAGGGCATCGATATTTTCCAGTGCAGTTGTGATACCTGCCTGATATGCCTCTGCTTCCCTGCAGAATCTCTGCATCTCATTTTCTGCCTCCGCAAGTGTTTCAAGACAATCCTGCAGTATGCCTGCCTGAACAGGAATGTCTTCCCTTGCGGCATTCACCAGGTTCATAAACTGCTTTTCCTCCTCTGAAGGTTCAGACGGAAACAGCCCGCTGAGATCAAGACCGGCAAGTCCCGCATTCAACTGATTCAGGCCGTCACTGAGTGCGGAAGCCCCGTCGTTCAGAGGCTCGGAATACTCATCCATGACTTTCAATCCATCCTTCAGTGCATTGATGCCATCTCCTGCTCTGCCGATTCCGTCGTTATACTGAACCAGATAGTTCTGGAATTCCCTCATGCCGTCATACAGCTTTCGTGTGCCATCCACCAGTTCATCTGACGCAGAGGATAAGCGATCCATATCATCTGTCAGATCATTCACCTCATTCAGATCCTCTTCTTCCAGAGCTTCAGACAGACCGGAAGAAAATATGGTGGTTGTAAATCCCAGTCTGAAGTCTGTGACATCGGCTTCGATTCTGACCGATTCCGGAAGATCCAGATCCTTTGTCGCTTCATAGTCGGAAAGCCGCAGTGAATCCTGCAGGCCAGGCACCGCAAATCCGATCACCGCCCTGGTATCAGCCATTGTAATCACTCTGCCGTTTTCTGTTTTTATGTTTGTGAAGCTGTCATTGATTGGAATGAGTGTGATTGCCAGAAACGGGACCGGAAGGTCATATATCCTGCCGTCCGCTTCTATGGAGGAGTGTGTGCGATTTTCATATGTGATATTCATTTCGACATGACCGCTCTTACCTGCAAGTTCCTCTGGCGAAACAGCATTGCCGTCGAGAAAATAGGCAATATGCACTCCTGCCGGCAGAGGTTCTTCGGTCTTCCCTTTGTAAGTGATCGTCTCATGCAGGTTATCCCAGAGAAGTCTGTGATCCCCAAGCTGATGGAATTCCTCTGTTCCTTTTGTATTGCAGAGATCAGTAAGAATCGTCTGATCTTCTACATAGCCTTCCTCCCCCATGCCGCTGAGGGATACCTCCACCGAGACCGACTTCGGATTGCCGCAGGCATCTGATCTGACAGTCACGCTCTCTTCCTTTTTCGCAGGAAGTGTTGTGGTATAGGATTCCGGCAGTTCTGATTCCATCGGATTGTCTGTTTCATCTGCGGACGGTTTCAGGGAAACAGGTTCATAGGATTGCCGTGCACATCCTGTTAAGAAGAGGACTGCCGCAGAATACGCGCACAGAATCGTCATTCCTTTATTCCACATGTTTCAAAGCCTCCTCCATCTTCACATCCCTTATCTTCCGCATTTCCAGCATTGCGATGATTCCATAGGAGAAAAGACCGATCAGGATCATCTCAAGATTGGTCAGAGGATCCAGCCGGATCGGAAACCAGCCGGACATCATCTCCTTCATCATGACCGTAAAGATCGGAATCATCAGTGCAGCCAGGACCGGAATGGACAGGACCATCGAAAGAACAACAATGATGCTGGTGCTTCTGATATAAATCTTCGAGATTTCCTGACCGGTAAATCCCAGGATCCTGGTCAGGGAGATCGAAACGGCATTCTTCTCAATGATCATGCATGACAAAAGGTAAATCAGCAACATATACATCAGGACGGCAAATCCGTCAATGAGATACATCATGCCGCCAAAGGAAACATTCAGCTGTCGGGACAGTTTGGTCATTGCGTCAAGATCAATCACAGTGCTGACATATTCCTGATCGATATCCGTGATCTTCTCTGCACTGAAATAACCCGCAAACATATCGTCTTCATACCCAAATGTCTGATTCAGCTGTTTCATCGGCATAAAGACAGCGATGCCTGCCATGTAGTCGGCAATGCCGTCTATGCGAAAGGTATAGTTCTTGTCTTCATACTCTTCGGACAGCGTGATCACATCTCCTGTCGATAACTCGTACTTTTCTGCAAACGCGCTGGAGATATAAACCGTTTTCTTACTGAAATCAAGGCCGACGTATTTGCTGTGATCACTGATTCCGTACAGCATCACACTGTCCCTTCGAATCCCTTCCGCTTCCGGGGTCTGCAGATTATAGACACTGAATTTTTCAGCCGTGGGATGATCGGTTGAAACCGCCTCCTGAAATTTCATATATTCAATCATCTGTTCTGCTTTTGATGAAGACGGATCGCTGAGACTGAGCGGCAGTTTCAGGATGGTCTGATACGAGGCGATCTGATTCTCAAGGATGACTTTTTCAAAGTTATCGAGAAGCTTCGGCAGCTGCATGCCGAACATCAGCAGCAGATTGGCAAACAGGATGCCAAGGGAAAGGACAGCGTAACTGCCCGCATTCTGAAAGATCACCCGCAGGCGAACCCTGCTCATGATCGGCATATGGTGCGGCAGATAAAAGGCACGGCTCTTTCTGCGCCGTGAAAGATCCCGGCGCAGAAACCGAAGCGGTGAGATCTTCAGACGGCGAAAGAGTGTACCTCCCGTAATCAGGACAATGATGATCAGCGGTATGATCGTTGTTCTTACAAACGCATCCGCATTCCAGACCGTCACATAAGTCGGAAGACTGTAGCTGCCATAATACATGGCTGCCGCGAGATTCTTCATGACGGTATAGCCCAGAATATTGCCAATGAGGGCAGCGACTGCCGTTACGGCCATCGGCAGCGTCATGTAGTGAACCAGCAGCTCTCCTCTGGTATAGCCGGATGCCAGCAGGGTTCCGATCACAGAGGATTCTTTTCGAATCGTATCGTTGATCGTGACACTGAAGACAAAGGCGATGATCACGATGATGATGTACAGCAGGATCTCTATCATGACTTTGTCGCCGCCCATATCATCACCGGTAAATATGATCGCCTGATTCATATAGCGCGGCACATAATCTTCGAGCACTGCGATTTCATGAAGTTCCTTCAGAAACTCTTCTGCCATCTGATTTTCATTCATCCTGTCTTTCGGCTCTCTGAAGTATTTCCATGCATACTGATGATACACACCTTCCCCTCTGAGCCGTTCAAACCCGTCAGGAGTAACCTGGGCAACGGTGAACATGACCGCATCAAACATACTGTCGGAGTTGTTTTCAAACAGTGCGCTGTAATCAGAGAACGCAGCCAGTCCGCTGATTGTCCAGGTATAACCATTGCCGCTCAGGGAGTCTCCGATGGAAAGATGATTATTGTCAGCGTACATGCGGTCAATCACGATCTCATCTTCTTTCTTTGGGAAGCTTCCCTGCATCAGGCAGACCAGATTCACTTCTGTCCGTTCCGGAAAGATGCGCATCTTCCCGCCGTTATCCAGCGGGATCTCGGTATAGAACAGCTCATAGACAGAAGCACCTGCCTGTCTGATATTCCTGATCTGTGCCTGATTGAGATCATTCCGCACACGAAAGTGACCATGTTCGATGTTATAGGTTTCAAAGCTGTCATTGTACGCTTTGATCATGGAGTTATCCGCCACCAGAAATCCGGATACAAACCCGATTGTCATAACCATCATCAAAAAGATTACGAAGTACTTTCCAAAGTCTGTTCGTAATTCCCGCAGAAACCGATGATTCAGAGGATTGCGCTTTGCCATACCTTACCAGTCCAGCTCCGCCGCAGCTGTTTTCACTTCATTGCGATACTGTCTGCGCACTTTGCCGTCACGCAGCTCCACCACAAGATCTGCCATCTTACGAATGGCTTCATTGTGGGTGACAATGAAGATCGTATTGCCGTATACCTGATTGACCTTTTCGATCAGACAGAGAATATCTTTTGAGGTGTTATAGTCCAGAGCACCCGTCGGTTCATCACAGAGCAGGATGTCCGGGTTCTTGATGATCGCTCTGCCGATCGAAGTACGCTGCTGCTGACCGCCGGAAAGCTGATTGGGCAGCTTATCCTGATGACTTTCAAGACCCAGTGTTTTCAAAAGCTCATCGCAGTCCAGTGGGTGATCGGAAAGATAACCTCCGACTTCGATATTTTCACGGACCGTGAGATTCGGAATGAGATTATACATCTGAAAGATATAGCCAAGGTGGTTTCTGCGGTACGCAGTCAGCTCCTTTTCCTTCATTGAGCGCATCTGTTCCCCGCGGACGATGATATCTCCCTCATCCGCCGTATCAATGCCTCCGATGATATTCAGCAAGGTAGATTTGCCGGACCCGGACGGTCCCAGAAGCACACAGATCTCCCCCTCCTGTGCGGAAAGATCGATTCCTTTCAATACTTCGACCCGGTTTTCTCCCTCGCCGAACGATTTTCGAATATTCTGCAGTTCAATAAACATAATCCACCTGAGTTAGTTAAACATAACTAATGGTAGCACATTTTCCGATGTTCAGCACTCTTTTTTCAGGGTTCTTTCTGAATCGAATGCCGGTTCCGCAATAATCACAGACAGCGGGCATTCGATGTTCACCCGAACCAGTCTGCCGGGGATTTGGGATGAAGACCGTGAAAAAGAACAGCAGCAATCCATGCGTGCTCTGCGGTGTTTCAATGCCTATTCGATTTCTTCGAGGCTGTCGATGACCTTCTTGAGTTCAATCGGCACATGTTTCGATCCCTGCATGGAACGCACGCCGAAGGTCCTGAGCACCTTCATCGTCAACAGTTCCGGCGGATACTTCTTCAGCACCTTCAGCTTCATCAGCTTGTCGATGCGAAGATGGCTGCTGTGATAGCTTGCCGGGATGTCCGTCTCCACCACCTCGGTTTTATAGAGGATTGCAGAGTATGGCGCAGCGGTATAGATATAGACAATATCCCCCACGGAAGCTTTCACCGACTGTTTCCATTCGGCGGTGCGGTTGACGCGGAAGTGTTTCGTGAGGTCGTAGTATTTCGGGTTTGCCGGAACGATCCATTCGTTGATTGCTTTGGGAGCGGTGTTCTTCACGACCAGCGAGCGGCTCGTATCGGCCAGGGCAAACAATCGCTGATCGGATAGCGTATCATCGAGCACAGCAGTGATCCACATCTTCTTGTTCATGTGATAGCACGGATAGATCCCCCGTTCGCAGATCAGCTTTCCGATCTCGTCTTCCCTTGCCTTGAGGTTAACGATCTCGACTTTGCCAGAACGCTTCTCATCCAGCTTTTCGTAATCGATGCGCATGATGAGGGCATACCACTTCCGGCCGCCCGGATCGCGGTAAACGGTGCTTCTCGAATCTTTGGCGAAGGGATGATCAAAGGGATCCCCGAACGAACTCTGAAGGTGTTCGTGGAGGCGGATCGCCTGATCGCTCTCATACAGCTGATCTATAAAACAGCTGTCTTTGATCTCTTTGAGAAGGTCGTAGTATTCTTCCCGGATCGTGTTGACAAACGCATTGTTTGACGGTGTTCTCAACGGCAGGTATTCTTCTTCCATCTCCACTTCGATGACGGTGCCGCTGACTTTTCCGGAAGGATCCACGGCAATGACAGCCGCAAACTCTCCCTCATGAAACAAAATGGTCTTCACCCATGTCCCGGCGGTTTCCGTAAACCCGTTTTCGGCAAGACGCCTGAGATCCGGTCTGCTTCGCTCAAAAACCAGCGTTTCGACATCTCTTGGAACCGGCGTTTCTTCCAATACTTCTTCGGCAGTTTCAGTCACTTCTTTCGGCAAGGGATTGTCCCCCTTTCTGTAATTCTGTTCTTTCACTCAGCGCTGAGAGCGGTTTCTGTTCTTCCGTTACGATCTGCTTTCCATAGCGGATCAGCTGTTCGGAAAACGTCACCCGGATCTCATCGCTGTCCGCTCCGAACTCAACCATCGTGATCAGACGGTCTTTTCCGCTGCGGTCTCTGGTTTTGAGCAATGCCGCCAGGCAGTGTCCCGCCATGTCGGTTGTCCCCGTCTTCATCCCGATCACCCCCGGCACATGGAACAGCAGCGGATTGGTATTGGTCACATCCGCATGGAGACTCGAAAGATGCGCCGTTTTCAGCGAGGTAAGTTCCAGCACCTCCGGACATGTTTCGGCCAGAACGCGGATCAGATGAAACATGTCAGATGCGCTCATCTGATTCTGCACCTTACAGGCCGCAAGATCATCGGTAAATCCGGGAAGGCCATGGCAGTTGTAAAACACCGGCTGATCGCACAGGCCGATCTCCCTTGCTTTGGCATTCATCTTCTTCACAAACGCTTCTTCGCTTCCCTCCGCATGGATCGCAAGGGCCAGAGAACACTCATTGCTCGATGGCAATAACATTCCCTTCAGAAGATCTTCGATGTCCGCCTTCTGACCGGGTTCCATCGCAATGACCCCGTCAGGGCCTTTGGAAAGCAGAGAAACTTCCGAAGGAACGATCACGGTATCACTGCGCGAGATTCTTCCCTCACGAAACGCATCCGCAAGGACAAGAAAGGTCATGAGCTTGGTGATGCTGGCAATCGCAAACGGCACATGCGCCCGGTGAGAAAGCCAGATATCCCCGCTTTGCGCATCGCCGAGAAGCGCCGCATGAACCCCCTGGAAAAAGGAACGATTCTTCAATGACGCCTCCCTCAGCCGATAGGGTTGTGAGGTATCGATCCGTATGCCGTTTTCGGCAAATTCCACCTGAAGATCCAATTGCATCACTAAATCGCTCAAACGGATAAAGCGGTCCGCCTCCCCCTCCGTGTTGGTTCCGGCATAGGTTGCGTAGTACAGCCTCTCTCCGTCTTTGAACAGCGGTGTTTTCGCCAGGGCGTCGGTGTGCCAGATCTGTTCTTCGGAATTCTCCGGAAACGGCAGGCCTTCCCCGCTGCAGGCAACATAGTCCTTCCCCGTTTCGATCACGGCCTCCGCCCTGCTTATGCATGCATGGAAGCGCTTCGGCGTCCCGCGCATCGCAAAAGCAAAGTCCCGCAATGAGACATAGCGGTTATTGGGATATTCGGCGTGGATCGTCTTGACGATGACCGGGGCTCTTTCATCCACACGAACAGCGAGATTTTCCAGCATTGTATGATCTTTGCCGGTGCTGTGTTCCGGTTTGACGCATCCCGAAACCAGGGTTCCGAATACCGCCGCCATCATCATCGGCACGGCAAAATATTTTCTTCCCCTGTCCGGTGTTTCCGCTTCGTTTTCTGCAATGGTCTCTCTGTTCATTGCCTCTTCCCGTTTCATACATGAAGTATAAACAGGAACACAACCCCGAGGCAACTGAGGCGATTCCGGAAAAAAACCCGATTGTTCGTCGGGTTCTTATGGATTGCAGTATTACTCTCTGCCGTCCCAGCAGTAGGTGCAGACCTCGTCGGCGGAAAGACCGGTCGCCCTGATCATATCGTCGAGGCGGTTGAAGCGCAGCGAGGAGAAGTTCATCTCGGAACGCATCTCTTCCACCATCTTCGCATAGCGCTCGCTTTCCGGATCGGCATAGTCATCGAGAATGGTCCGTTCGACTTCGCCCCCTTCTTCCCTGGCGATGATGCGCCGGGCGATCAGCTCCATGTCGTTGGTGGAACGGGAGAAGCTGATGTACTTGCAGCCGAAGAGAATCGGCGGACAGGCGGGACGCACATGAACCTCACGGGCGCCGCTTTCATAGAGGAATTCCGTGGTCTCGCGAAGCTGGGTGCCGCGCACGATCGAATCGTCGATCAATAACATCCGCTTGTTTTCGATGAGTTCGGCGACGGGAATCAGCTTCATCTTGGCGATGAGATTCCGCTTGGACTGCATCGTAGGCATGAAGCTTCTGGGCCAGGTCGGTGTGTATTTGATGAAGGGCCGGGTATAAGGCACATGGCTTTCGTTGGAATAGCCGATCGCATGGGCAATGCCGCTGTCGGGCACACCGGCGACGATGTCGATGTCCTTTTCCTTAAGCGGATCCCGAAGTGCCATATAACGGCCGCACTCATAGCGCATCTTTTCCACGGTCGTTCCCTCATACCGGCTGGGCGGATATCCGTAGTACGTCCAGAGGAAGGTGCAGATCTTTTTCTTTTTGCCCGGTTCGGCAAGAACGGTGCAGGAATTCGGGGTGATGATCACGATCTCCCCGGGGCCGAGTTCCTTATATTCGGAATAGCCGAGTTTCTCATAAGCGAAGGATTCAAAGCTGGCGCAGTATCCCTCTTCCTTGCGGCCGATGTGAATCGGCGTCCGGCCGAGGCGGTCTCTTGCGCAGTAGATGCCCTTTTCGCTGAGAATCATGATCGACATCGATCCGTCGATCATGTTCTGAGCAAACCTGATGCCGTCGATGAAGTTTTCCTGCTGGTTGATCAATGCCGCGACGACCTCGGTCTTGTTGACCTCACCGCCGGACATCTCGAGGAAATGGCTGTTGGCGTTCGAAAAGATCTCCTTCACGATCTGGTCGGTATTGTTGATGCGGCCGATGCCGGCAATCGCATAGGTGCCGTGATGCGAACGAACGATGAGCGGCTGGGGATCGTAGTCAGAAATGCATCCGATGCCCATGTTTCCCTTCATCTCGATCACATCGTAATTGAACTTGGTGCGGAACGGGGAGTTTTCGATATTGTGAATCGCCCGGTTGAATCCGTCCTCTCCGTACACAGCCATGCCGGCACGTCTGGTGCCGAGATGGGAATGATAGTCGGTGCCGTAAAACAGATCAAACACACAATCTTCTTTCAATGCCGCCGCAAAGAATCCACCCATACATATCTCCTTTTCAACGCGCCGATTATACCATAAATCCAAAGCCTCTTTTCCAAAGGGACGGTGCTTTTTGAAATGGGAACGCTTACATCACAAACATAATGAAAAAAGCAGAGATTCTCCGCTTTCTAGAGATCATAGGCCGCATGGATTTCCTGCCAGTCCGGCATTCTCTCCCGCAGTCTTTCCCAGTAATCCATCCGGATTCCCGGGTTTTCCTTTTTCAGATCCTGGAATACCGTGTCCATCCATTCCTTTTCGGAAACCGCGATGCCGCACTGATCGGCTGCGGCGAGCTCCCCCAGCATCGTCTTCGACATGATCACAAATACCAGCTTGACAAGAGACGTGCCCAGCCCGCTGCGCAGAAATTCAACATCCCGCTTCGGCCGGATCTCGGTACCGAGCTTTCGAAGCAAAGAATACCCCTCCTTGATCGCAAAGATCATCTCATCCAGTGTCTTTCCTTCCACCTTCCGGAGATTGCAGTCATTGGCGTAGCTCACAAAGAAGATCGGAAGAACCATCGCCGCATGGCATAAAAGCCATCCGTCCATATGGTCGGTATATTCAAGCTGATAGCCGGTATGGAAGAAAATTGCATTCAGCAGTTTCCTGTCGCTCAAAGACGCCTCTTCTTCAAGACCCCCGACCGTCATCGATCCGTTTCCGTGATAGACTGCCACGGTCTTTCCGTCCTCCTGCACTCCGGCGGTGTACTGAAAGCCGAAGAGCAGCGATTTGTCCCCGCTGTATTTCCGGAACTCTTCAGCGGTCTCTTTTGCCCGGGGATTATTTCCGACCAGAACCACCAGCCCGGTATCGATCTCTGCAAGTTCGGGAATCAGACTGTTATGTTCCTGTCCCTGCACGGCTGAGAACACCGCATCGTAGTGAACCTCGTCGGGATGTTCGGCAATCTCCGGTCAGTCGGCGGTTTCCTTATGCTGGAGGCGGTGCTCGATGATAAGACCCTGACGCTGCAGAGTCTCCCTCTTTGAACCCGATGCGATCATCGTCACCTCGTGGCCTGCCTTTAATAATGTATGGGTCAGGAATGAACCCATCACTCCGGTCCCATAAACAAGTAATCTCATGTTCGCAAAAAATCCCCCTTTCCATTGTATCCCTGTGTTCTCCGGTTGAAAACCGCCGCCGGAACAGAGATCACTTCATGCATGCATTCCCTGCGGTCACTCCCGTTCGCCATACCGGCTCAGAACCACTTCTTTCTTCCGGAAGGTTTCGGGAAGACTGATGACCCGCTGGTTGGACGAACCCCGGAAGCGAAGCGTGATGTCCTTCTTTTCCAGTTCAAACCGCCCGTCCACCAGCACATCGCTCATCCGCAGGATCGGCTCCGTATCCTCGCTGTGACAGCGCGGATTGGTCGGGTCCATGAGCTCCTCGAAGGTATAGCCGGAATAGATCCAGATCGTCTTGTCCGGCAGTTCCCTGCGAATCCGCTCGATAAACGGACGAAGGGTTTTCTGGTTGACGCATTCCATCGGCTCCCCGCCGAGAAAGGTAAACCCGTCGATATAGGGAAGCCGGCTGTCTTCGATCAGCTGATCCATGACCTTCTGATCGAATTCCTTTCCGTAATTGAAATCCCATGCGATCTCGTTGAAGCAGCCTTTGCAGTGATGCGTGCATCCCGAAACAAACAGAGATGTCCGGCATCCCGGCCCGTTGGCGATATCGCACAGAAACACCTGTGCATAATGCATACGTTCCTCCATAAGAAGAGACCGGCGAAACCGGCCTCATTCGCTTCCTTGTTTCCTTGTGTTTTTACAGCGCCGAAGATCTCTCTGCCCCATTGAGCGAAACGCTGCTCTTTGTCGAAAGATGAAGCACGCGCTCCTTGATCTCCTGGGTGCGGCCCTGGTTCCAGAACTGGGTACCGATGTATCCGCAGGTGCGGCGGGCGACGTTCATCGTATTCTGATCGGTATTGCCGCAGTTGGGGCATTTCCAGATCAGCTTGTGGTTTTTGTCTTCGGCGACCTGAATCTCGCCGTCGAAACCGCACTTCTGGCAGTAATCGCTCTTGGTGTTGAGCTCGGCATACATGATCGTGTTGTAGATATGCTTCATGACCGCAAGCACTGCGGGAATGTTGTTCTGCATGTTGGGCACTTCGACATAGGAGATCGCTCCACCCGGAGAAAGCTGCTGGAAGGCGCTTTCCTTGGTCAGCTTGTCAAAGGCGTTGATCTCTTCCTGAACATGGATGTGATAGCTGTTGGTGATGTAATTCTTGTCCGTGACATGTTCGATCACGCCGAATCTTTCCTGGAGGCACTTGGCAAACTTGTAGGTTGTGCTCTCCATCGGGGTGCCGTAGACCGAGAAGTCGATATTGCTTTCCTTCTTCCACTTTGCACAGGCATCGTTCATATGCTTCATGACCCGCAGGCCGAACTCTCTTCCCTCATCGCTGGTGTGGGATTTGCCAGTCATGTAATAGACGCACTCGGAGAGGCCGCCGTACCCCAGGCTGATCGTCGAATAGCCGTTGTACAGAAGACGGTCGATCAGCTCTCCTTTTTCCAACCGGGCAATCGCGCCGTGCTGCCAGAGAATCGGAGCGACATCGCTCGGTGTTCCAAGCAGTCTGTTATGGCGGATCATGAGCGCTCTGTGGCAGAGCTCAAGGCGCTCATCGAAGATCTTCCAGAAGCGGTCGGGATCCTTTTCGGAAGAGCAGGCGATATCCACGAGGTTCAGAGTCACAACGCCCTGATTGAAGCGGCCGTAGTAGCGGTGTTTTCCCTCAGCATAATCCTTTGCCCGGGCGATGTTTCCGATGCCGGCATCCGTAAAGCGGTCCGGCGTCAGGAAGGAACGGCATCCCATGCAGGGATAGACCTCTCCCTTGAGTTCCCGCATGACCTTGGCGGAGATGTAGTCGGGAACCATTCTTTTTGCGGTGCACTGAGCCGCAAGTTTTGTCAGATAGAAGTACTTGCTGTCTTCATGGATGTTGTCTTCATCCAGGGCATAGATCAGTTTCGGGAATGCCGGGGTGATATAAACCCCCTTCTCATTCTTGACGCCGAGAATCCGCTGGTTGAGCGTCTCCTCAATGATCAGAGCGAGGTCATCCCTGGTCTGGCCTTCTTCGACTTCGTCGAGATACATGTATACCGTGACAAACGGTGCCTGGCCGTTGGTGGTCATCAGGGTGATGATCTGGTACTGCATCGTCTGAACACCGGTCTTGATCTCGGTGCGCACGCGCTGTTCGGCGATATGGTTGATCCTGTCATTGTCGAGTTCCACCCCTGCCGCGGCGAGTTCTTCCGCTACTGCCCGGCGGTGTTTCTGGCGGGAAACCTCGACAAACGGTGCCAAATGCGCAAGCGTGATCGTCTGGCCGCCGTACTGGTTGGAGGCGACCTGAGCGATGATCTGGGTTGCGATATTGCATGCCGTCGCAAAGCTGTGCGGCTTTTCGATCGCAGTCTCGCTGATCACGGTGCCGTTCTGCAGCATGTCATCGAGATTGACGAGGCAGCAGTTGTACATCGGCTGGGCAAAGTAATCGGCATCGTGGAAATGGATGATTCCCTTCTCATGGGCATCGATGATGTCCGGAGGAAGAAGGAAGCGGCGGGTGATGTCCTTGGACACCTCGCCTGCCATGTAGTCCCGCTGGGTGCTGTTCACCGTCGGGTTCTTATTGGAATTCTCCTGCTTCGCCTCTTCGTTGATGCGGCCGATCAGAGAAAGAATCTGCTTGTCGGTGGTGTTGGCCTTGCGGACCAGTGCTCTTTCATACCGGTAGGTAATGTAGTTATGGGCGAGCTGAAAAGCCCGCTCGGCCATGACTTCGGTTTCTACCATATCCTGGATCTCTTCGACGGAAAGGCTTCTCTTCAGCTTTCTGCAGGCATCGACCACCCGCTGGGAAATCATTCTGATCTGCTCTTCGCTGATCTGACCCGTTTCGATCGTGGCCTCATTTGCCTTGCGCACCGCATTTTCGATCTTCGATGCGTCAAACTCAACCTCTTCGCCGCTGCGTTTGATTACTATCATTTTTTCACCTCATTCACCTGATATTTCAAAGATAGTTGGATATGCAACTATCTCTTGTTCGCAAGATGATTATAGAGGGACAAAGGGCGCTTTGCAAGCAAAATACAACCCGTTTCACACTTTCTTTTTCCCCCTGTTCATAAGCTCCCGGAACGGTGCAGTTTCCTGCTTTGAGCAGACGGAAAAAAGCGGCCGTTACCGCGGAAATTCTCCGGGTACGGCCGCTTTTGGGAATGCTTTGTCTCCTGCCGATTACATCAGCTTGCGGAACATCATCTCGAATTCGGCAAGGCTTGCAGGTCTCGGGTTGCCCGGTGCGCAGGCATCCGCCGCTGCGGATTCGCACAGGAACGGCAGATCCTCTTCTGCGAGCTTGTCGAGTTTCGCCGGGATGCCGACATCTGCGGAGAGCTGACGGACGGCCGCAACCGCAGCTGCCCGATAGGCTTCCTGATCCATGCCGGTGGTGTCTACGCCGAGCGCTTCGGCAATCGCCTTGAACTTCTCGCCGGTATTGGGAGCGTTAAATTCCATGACGATCGGCAGCATCATCGCACAGGCGACGCCATGCGGGGTATCATAGACCGCACCGAGGGTGTGTGCCATGGAGTGCGCGATGCCAAGGCCTACATTGGAATATGCCATCGCGGTGACATACTGCGCCAGCGCCATTCCTTCGCGGCCGTCCGGATCATTCGCAACCGCCTTGCGGAGGTTCTTTCCGATCAGTTTGATCGCTTCGAGGTTCAGGCAGTCGGAGAGCTCCCAGGCCGCACCGGTGGTATAGCCTTCGATCGCATGGGTCAGAGCGTCCATACCGGTGGAAGCGGTCAGGCCTTTCGGCATCGAGGACATCATATCGGGATCGACAACCGCGACATCGGGAATGTCGTTAGGATCGACGCAGACGAACTTTCTCTTGCGCTCGACATCGGTGATGACATAGTTGATGGTGGATTCGGCACCGGTTCCGCCGGTGGTCGGAACAGCAATCGTGAAAACCGTGCGGTTCTTGGTCGGAGCTACGCCTTCGAGGGAGCGGACATCCGCGAACTCGGGGTTGTTTACGATGATTCCGATGCCCTTGCCGGTATCCATGGAGGAGCCGCCGCCGATCGTGATCATGAAGTCGGCGCCGCTGGCCTTGTAGGCTTCTACGCCGTTCTTGACGTTCTCAATGGTGGGATTGGGTTTGATGTCGGAGTACAGCGTGTAATCAATGCCGTTCTTTTCGAGAAGATCGGTCACCTTTGCGGTAACGCCGAACTTGACGAGATCCGGATCCGATGCGACAAAAGCCTTCTTGAAGCCCTTGGCCTTGACAATCTCGGGAATCACATCGATTGCGCCATGGCCATGATAAGATGTTCCGTTCAGAACAAAGCGATTAACAGTCATAATTGTATTTTCCTCCTAACTGTTCAAAATGTAGCTGATATCTCTATTATATTTCATTCATTTCGTTTTGGTAAGAAATTCACATATTTCCTTTTCGGTACCTGCATGCATACTCTAAGGCCGAAACCCCTCCTCCACAGTCCGGCCTTCCTTTTCCGTGTATGGCATGCGGCCGAAGCTTCCGTCATTGATCCGATCCCCTCCGCACCGATGGGACATCCGATCAGCTGCTGTCCGTGCTTGCATGCAGACAACCAGCTGTTTCCCTGCTGTTCTTCGCCGCTCTGAGAACCTCCGATACTGTTCAGCCGGAAGCAAACCGTCCTTCTGTTTCCTGCTCTGGGAGCAGGTTCCGGACATTTCCTGTTCCATCGGAAAAAAGCCAGAAAATAAAGAAAATGAAAAGGAGAAAACCTCCCGGCACAATGGCAGACATGCATCCGAATTATATAAAGTTAAGAAAGGAAGGAGATCATCTCATGGAGGAGAAGAAGGTATTGCACGAAGCACAGAATGAAAAGGTATCGGGAGGAAGTGCAGGGGTTACCGCTGCCGAATGCAAATTCTGCGGATCATCAAACATCGATTTCAGACGCAAAAGAAAGTCTGACGGTTCCCTGGTTCTTGAATGCCGCTGCTGTTCCTGCGGCAAAACCTGGGAAGCCCCGGTCAGATAATCCGATCCAAAGACTGAAAGACGGCAGATGACAGCCGTCTTTTTACTGCGTCATTGTAAATGCCGGAAAAAGAAATGCCATATGCTTTCTCCCATCGCTCATCACAAATGAAAATCCTGCCCTGATCAGACAGGATTTTCTGTTTTTCAGAAATACGATCTTTGTATTCTTTTCTTTCTTCTGATTTCATGAGCGGAAACGAAGCACCGCAGTCAGGTATTCCGTTTCCTTCAAGGTTATGCGTGTATTTCCGGTTTGTCTC
>JAFWCM010000288.1 GCA_017536885.1 Solobacterium sp. | reverse complement strand
GAGCCGATCGTCCGCATCTCCTCTTTCAATAAACCTACGCCGTTGGTTAATGCATCGGAGCGCAGGCTGTTGGAACAGACAAGCTCCGCAAAGGTATCCGCCGCATGGGCCGGGGTTTTCTTCTTCGGCTTCATCTCGACAAGGGTTACGCGGATTCCCCGCTTTGCCAATTGCCAGGCGGCTTCACATCCGGCAAGCCCGGCGCCGATCACGATTGCCTCTTTGTTCTCCGTCATCATTATTCCTTCCTTTCGCTCCCTTTTATCCTATGTCAAAAAGGCGGATCCCGCCTTCTGACTTATGCCTCACTCTGTGTTTCGAATGAGGTCTTCTTCGCTGTTGTTTTCCTTGTTGTTGTCTTTTTCGCCGTCGTCTTCTTCGCAGCCGTTGTTTTGGCTGTGGTTTTCTTTGCGGCGGGTTTCTTTTCCGCCGTCTTCTTCGCAGTTGTCTTCTTCGCCGCGGAAGCCTTTGCGGCTTTCTCCCGCTTCGAGACAATCTTCTTGCCGTCGAGGCTCTCCATGTAGCGGCACTTCGGGAATCGCGAACAGCCGCAGAAATAGGTGCCGTACCGGCTCTTCCGCTTCAGCAGTTCTCCCTCTTTGCACTCCGGGCACGGTCTGCCGGTAGGCTCCGGCTTTTCCTTCTCCTTGCCGTCGAGCTGCCGCTTGTAGTGGCAGGAAGGAAAGCCGCTGCAGGAGATGAACTTGCCGTAAGGACCGGTCCGGTAGACCAGGGGCTTGCCGCAGTCGGGGCAGTTCTCTCCGACTTCCTCGGGCTTGATCTTCTCCATGTTTTCATACGCTTCATCCAGCAGAGGAATGAACTGATCCCAGAACCGCTTCAGGGTTGCGGTCTCATCCGCTTCCCCTTCGGCGATGCGGTCAAGATCGGTTTCCATCTCGGCGGTGTATTTGACATTGATGATCGAAGAGAAGAATTCATCGAGCTTGTCTACCGTGAGAATTCCCTGTTCCGTCGGGAAGAACACCTTGGTCTTGGACTTCTCGGTGGAGTTTGCCAGGGTCACGTAGTTGCGCGCCTGAATCGTATCGATGATCATCGCATAGGTGCTCGGTCTTCCGACTCCCTGCTCTTCGAGAACCTTGATCAGCCTTGCCTCGGTATAGCGGGCCGGCGGCTCGGTGAAGTGCTGGTTGGGAACGACCTCGAGCGGGTCGATCTTCTCGCCTTCCGAAAGCTCGGGAAGAACCGTATCCTTGGAGGAATAGTAATCGCCGTAGACCTTCAGCCAGCCGTCGAACACCAGGGTGGAACCCGAGGTGCTGAAATCATAGATGCCGCGGGAAAGAACGACGGATTTGCCGGCAAACTTCGCAGCACTCATCTGGCTGGCAAGAGCCCTGGCATAGATCAGCTTGTACAGACGGTACTGCTCACTGGTCAGATGCGACTTGATCTTCTCCGGCTCATTGTCGAGGCTTGTCGGGCGGATCGCCTCATGGGCGTCCTGGGCGTTGGCGTCATTCTTGACCCGGTAATAGCCGCGGTATGCCTTGCCGTAGCGGGATTCGATGAATTCCCCTGCCGCGTTCATGTAGAGGTCGGAAAGACGGGTGCTGTCGGTACGCATGTAGGTGATGAGACCCTCTTCTCCGTTGCCGATATCGACGCCTTCATAAAGCCTCTGGGCAATCGACATCGTCCGCTTGGCGGAGAATCCGAGTTTGGTGGAAGCTTCCTGCTGCAGGGTCGAGGTGATAAACGGCTTGAACGGTGCCGTGCTCTTCGAGGTTTCCCTGATCGAGGACACCGTGAATTCGCCGTTGCAGGCATTGAATGCCTTCATCGCTTCCTCTTCGTTGTGCAGCTCCGCCTTCTCGCCGTTGATTTTGGAAAGAGAGGCGGTGAAGTCGGTTCCGTCCTTGCGGAACTTCGCATCGATCGTCCAGTACTCGACCGGCACGAACGCCTGAATTTCCTTCTCGCGCTCGACGATCAGCTTGAGGGCAACCGACTGCACGCGGCCGGCAGACTTGGATTTGATCTTGTTGTGGAGAAGCTTGGAGAGCTTGAAGCCGATGATGCGGTCAAGGATTCGCCGGGTCTCCTGCGAGTGCACAAGATCCATATCGATGGTTCTCGGGCTGGCGAATGCCTGATGGACGGCATCTTTGGTAATCTCGTTGAAGGTAACGCGGTCTACCGCATCTTCGGGCAGTCCGAGCTCCTGGGCGAGATGCCAGGAAATCGCTTCGCCTTCGCGGTCCGGGTCGGTCGCAAGATAGACGGAACCGCTCTTCTTCGCAAGCTTTTTGAGCTCGCTGACGGTCGAAGTCTTGTCGGCGCTGATCACATAGGTCGGGGTGAAGTTGTTGTCCACATCGACACCCAGTCCGTCTTTGCCGCGGATCGCAAGATCGCGGATATGTCCCTTGGAAGAGACCACTTCATAGTCCTTTCCGAGATATTTCTGTATGGTTTTTGATTTGGAGGGTGACTCAACAATCACCAGATTCTTCATAAGGTACCTCCTCTTCTGTAATCCTATTTAATAGAGACAATTCCAAAGAATACCCCATGGCGGTTTTCTTGGCAAGAGGATTTTTACAGAGATTTCAGAGGGATGAGATCTTTCAGCGGGGATTCGTCGCAGAGAATATTGGCTCCCTGAAAGATCAGGCGATTGCATCCCATGCCCTCCGGATCATTGAAGAGATACGGAAAACACCAGACCTCCTTGCCGAGGGTCAGCGCCTCGTTGACTGTGCACATCGTCCCGCTCTTCAGGGCTGCCTGGGTTACGATCACCCCTTCCGAGAGCGCCGCAAGAATCCGGTTGCGCCAGGGAAAGTGGTGTTTCTTTACACCGGTGGTGCTCGGGTATTCCGAGAGAATCAGCTGTTCCTTCTCCATCCGGCGGTAGAGATATTCGTTTTCCCTCGGGTAGCGGACATTGAGCCCGCAGCCGATCACTCCGATCGTCTTTCCCTTCTTTCCCATCGCGGTGCGGTGCACGATCGCATCCACCCCTTTGGCAAGCCCCGATACCAGCACGAAGCGGTCGGCGAGAATCGATGCGGATAATTCGGTTGCCTGTTTGCCATACGCATTCATCTTCCGGCTGCCGACGATCGTGATCGCCGAGTAGTTCAGAAGACTGAGATCTCCCCGGTAGAAGAGCACCCAGGGAGGATAGCGAAGTCTGCGAAGACTCTCGGGATAGTCTTCATCGAATACGGTGATGAATTTGTCGGTGATGATCTCATGGCCCGGTTCTTCATTGTCAGAGAGGGCCTTTGCGACCGACGACCAGTCGCCGTCGTATTTCCAGCTGTACTGCGCCAGAAGTTCCTGTTTTGTCATAGCATGCCTCCGCTTAACTCTTAGCGAAGGTTCCGTGAGTTTCCGCAAAAAAAGGAGAAACCTTCGCTCTCCGATAGAGTTGCCATACAGGAACCGCTGTTCCTTCTTCGTTCAGAAAACTGCGTCAGGAGTTCTCTTCGCCGAAGAGATCCAGGCTCAGTTGCTTTGCGGCAACGGGGCCGTAGCTGCGGCGGTGAATCTCGGTGATGCCGTAGTCCTCGATCGCCTGCAGGTGCGCTTTGGTGGGATAACCCTTGTTTCTGGCAAAGCCGTACTGCGGGTATTTCCTGTCATACTCCGCCATGATGCGGTCTCTTGTCACCTTGGCGAGAATACTGCCGGCGGCGATGCTGATCGATTTCTGATCCCCTTTGACGATCGCAATCGCATCCGTGTTCGGAATCGGCATCGCATCGGTAAGCACCACATCGGCGGACAGATGTTCGGCGATGGCAGCGAACGCCCGCTGATCGGCGCGGTAGATATTGTAACGGTCGATCTCTTCGGGGCTGACATTGATGATTTCGTAATACAGCGCATCCCGCTGAATCACCTCAAACAATTCCTCGCGCTTTTTCTCTGACAATGCCTTGGAGTCGTAGATCTCCTCGTTCTCATAACCGATCGGAAAGATCACCCCGGCCACGGTCAAAGGACCGGCCAGCGGCCCCCGCCCGGCCTCATCGATCCCGAGCAGCAGCTTCCCCTGGCTCCAGGCACGGTGTTCGTATTCGTTGTCACAGACTTTCCTGTTCTTCTTCATCGGGTATTCTCTCGAGCGTCATCTTTCCGAGCTTGCCGCGCCGCAGCTCATGAAGAAACACGGAAGCGGCCCGGTCCCGGTCGTTTTCTCCGTTCTCTTTGAGCAGATGCCGTTTTTCGGCAATCCTGTCGAGCATCACATCGGTGCGTATATCCATGCCGGTATCGTATTCCTTCTCCAGCACGGAAGGATACAGCTCGCGGATCACATGAATGGTATCCATCGCCACATCCTTGAGATCGAGAATATTCTCATTGATCGCGCCGGTCGCCGCAAGCAGGCTGCCGGTGCGCTGATCGTCGAACTTCGGCCAGAGCACCCCGGGGGTATCGAGCAGTTCCAGGGTCGGGTCGGCCTTGATCCAGGAGAGGGCTCTTGTCACACCCGGACGATCCTCGGTTTTCGCACTGTTCTTTCCGGCAATGCGGTTGATCAGGGTGGATTTTCCGCAGTTGGGAATCCCGGCGGTCATCGCCCGCATCGCCCGCGGACGGATGCCGCGGCGGATCATGCGGTCCCGCTTCTCCTTGGTCAGGACGGCGGCTGCTTCGATCACGCGCTTGCGGATGTTTTTGTCGCGGGAAAGATCCATCGCGATGGCAAGGCGGTTGTCTCCCTTCAGATAGTCTTCAAATTCCCGGGTGGCGGTTTCATCCGCAAGATCCTTTTTGGATAGGATGATGAGACGGGGCTTCTGGGCTCCCATCTCGTCAAGAATCGGATTGCGCGAAGAAAGCGGGATTCTTGCGTCCCGCAGCTCAATGATCATATCCACCGCCTTGAGATGTTCCGCCATATCCCTGCGGGCTTTTTCCATATGGCCGGGATACCATTGAATGTTTACCATGATTTCACTCCGAAGTCCCTGAACGGGAAGAAGATGAAGGCTCCCTTGGCAAGAATCGTCTGCCGGCGGAAGGGTCCGTAATAGCGGGAGTCGCGGCTTGCCGGCCGGTTGTCGCCGAGGCAGTAGTACTCATCCTCCTTCAGCGTAATCGGCGCGACATCGTCCATGAAGCCGGTGCCGAAGCTGTCTGCGTAAGCCCGGTTGAGAAACGGCTCATCCATGGCTGTGCCGTTGATATACAGTGTACCGTCCTTATAGGACACGGTATCCCCGGGCAGGCCGATCACCCGCTTGACGAGATATTCCTTCTTGTCGGCGAGGTAGATGATCGCAATGTCAAAGCGCTGAATATCATTGGCTCTGACGCTGTAGACATTCGCAATCCCCAGGGAGTTGGATTCCAGGGTGGGATACATGGAACTTCCCTGAACCCGGATCGGACGGATGACAAACTGGGACAGAAGAAAAACCACGGCCATCGAGATCAGCAGGGTTTTGAGAAAATCCCATGCCTCTTCCCAGAAGGTCTCCGTTTTATTTTCTTCTTCCGGTTTCTGTACCGGCGCTTCTGTTTTCTTTTCTTCCGCCGGATTCTGTTCCTGTGTTTCTGTTGTTTTTTCTTCTTTTATACTCATGATCCTTGAACACTTTCAGATAATTTCTCATTCCGTCCCGGGGTCGGCGTGAAATGTCACGATGAAGATATCCCCGAGGCTTTCATCCTCAAAAAACTCCTGAAACTGGAGGGTGAAATCCGTGAATCCCTCCGGGACCTGATAGATGAAATCCGCACTCTGGGGTGTATCCTTCACAAGTTCCGCGGTGCCGGGAAACATGCCCTGGACGCCGTCGAGATTCACCGTCCGCTTATAGGTCGGAGCGGTAGCCCACTCATCCCGGTAGGTCAGCGGCGTGCTGTAATCCTCCGGGCCGGTACCGCCCCATTGAACCTGATAATCGGTATCGTAAAGCGTGAGCTCTTTGCTTTGGGTGCTTTTCGTCGTGATGTTGAGCACGAGAAGCTTCATTCCCGGATCCGGCGTAACGGACTGCCAGGAGTTTACGAGTTTTGCGGAATTCAGGGTGAATTCCAGAAAGGCGGTCTTCATGGTATCTCCGAGAACCCCTTCCCCTTTTCCGAATGCCGATTCCACAACTTTCACACCGGATGTGGTTCCCTGTTCGGACTGGGAAACAGCCGGGGTCTTCTCGGAAGAACTGTCCGGGGTGCTGTTTCCGGAAGCGTCCGGAGACGAACTGCCGGAACAGCCGGCAAGAGAAAAGACCAGAAGCAGTCCGAGAACCGTTTTTACTAGTTTCATCATAATCAGCCTCCGAGAGAATAAATCACGATGCCGGCAATGATCAGAATCAGCGCTGCCGCCTTTTTCGCATTCATTTTCTCATGAAAAATCTTAACACCGAAATAGGTGATGTAAAGATAGGAAGTTGTCTCGAGAATGGGACCGAGAGACAGCGGGATGCCCCGGTAGGCGATCACGGAGCACAGGGTTGCGAGAAAAAAGATCGCATAGGCGAAGATTACCTGGGGATTCAGGTACTCCTGCCAGAAGTAATCATAGTGCTTTTGGGCAGCTTTCTTCAGAAGGACCTGGGAGATCGAACTGATAAAGGTTCCGAAGAGAATGAAGAGAGAATAGCGGAAGACCTCACTCATGTTCTCCCTCCTTCTCATCATCGCTCAGGGCAAAGAGCACCACCCCGGCTACGACCGTCAGTAACCCGATGACCTTCATCGGGGTGACAGCCTCTTTGAAGAAGAGAATGCCGTAGATAAAGCCCCAGACTACCGTCACCGCCTTGTTGGCATAGGCAGCGGTCAGCGGCAGGCGCTTGATCACCTGCTGCCAGCCGACCGCATACACCCCAAGCAATACGATCACCGCTCCGTAATAGAGACAGAACGGCACCGAGAGAAACTCCTGAGCGGATGCGAGCTTGCTGAAAACAGAAGTCAGGGAATAGACCGCAAGCAGAGCGTGCAGGCCAATCCAGATCATCGCATCCTTCATTCCTTCTTCCTCCCGGGAAGATACGGAAGAATCTCCTCCCTGCTGTTTCCCGCCATCAGGAAATACCCGTGCCGGGATGAACTGTCGCTGACCTCTCCGTTTCCTTCGCCGATCTCGTCACGCACCAGCAGCTCGGGATGTTTTCGGCAGAGCTCTGCGTAGGCCGCGCGGTCTTCCTCATCGAAGAGAAAGCGCACCCCGGCCGCCTTCTGCTCTTTTAAGACAAACGGCTCCGGCGGCACCCCGAGAGCACAGTCGATCACCGCTTTGACAAAATCATAGCCGGCGGAAAGCGGAACGAGATCGCTGCCGATGAGATCTCCTCCCATGCGGCCGCCGATTTCGATGATGCGGATCTCTCCCCGATCATCGATTTTGACTTCGCTGTGCCCCGCCCCCATCGTAATGCCCAGGCTGTCAAGGGCATGCGTTACCGTCCGGCTCACCTTTTCCATCATTTGTTCGCTGAGCCCTGCGGGTTCAAGATGTCCGGTTTCGATGAAGTGGGGACTGCCGGTGGTGAACTTTTCCGTCACCGCAAGGATCGTATGCTTTCCCTGCCAGGAGATGCTTTCCACCGAATATTCCGCACCTTCCGCAAACTCCTCGATCAATGCCTGTTTCTGAAAGCCGCAGGCCTTTGCATTTTCGATTGCCTCTTCCAGATGTTTTGGACCGGTGAGCTTTGTGATGCCGCGGCTGCCGGAGCGGTCAAGCGGTTTGACGATGACCGGATAGTTCAGCTTTGAAGGATTGATGTCACCGATCGATTCGACAAGAACGCTGCGGGGGCTCGGATCGTGATGTGCCTCGAACGCCAGGCGCATTGCATGCTTGTCGGTGGAGCGCTTTACCGCTTCGGGAGAATTGCACGGCAAGGACAGAGAATCTGCGACATAGCTGACCGTAACCATGGCAAGATCGGAGCCGATCGAAGTGACGGCATCGATGCCGATGCGCCGGCACTCTTCCAGAATCTTCTCTTTTTCAACGATGGAGATCGGATAGAAAAAGTCCGCTGCTGTTTCACCGACATCCCCTGCCGCCCACGCAAACACATGGGTCACAAGGCCCATGTCTTTTGCTTTGAGGATTAACGGCAGCTGAAGATAGGAAGCGCCGATCACCGCAATCTGTTTCATTCGATATTCCTCTTCTCTTCGATGGTAGTGTCAAAAATCGTCACTTTTGACCTTTTCTGACCCCACCTGTTTTCTTATGTTCCAACAACGATTTTCACTGCCTGAAACACTCTTTTCACCTCTTCAAACGAAAAGGTGGTAGCTCTGTGCTATCTTGTTAGCGCAACCCAACTAGAAAGGAGAACTATCACCATCGAAAACATATCACGTTTCATCGAGGCTTTAAAGT
>JAFWCM010000287.1 GCA_017536885.1 Solobacterium sp. | reverse complement strand
GAATTGATGCGGTACAGGCCGTCGTTCCGCCGCACTCTGCGGATCAGTGCCTCGGAGGAAACCCTGTATCTTCCCGGGTTTCTGCCAAACGCTTTGTAAGCGGACCGGCTGCCCCGGATTCCCGGGATCTCACTCCATTCCTTTCCCTCAATCGCCTCTCTTGCCTGCGGCAGAACTTCGGCATTCATGAAAGACCAGAATGCTTCATCCGACTCATGTACATCTGCCTGAAAACGCATGATTCCAAGGCGGATTTGCGGATATACACGAAATAAACTCTCATCAATTGAAACATCATATTTCATAGGTAAAGCTCCTCCCTGAGCCCTGAGTATCAGGGCAGATCCCGAAACAATCCTGTCACCGGCAAAGCCGGGGATCTCTGCTGTTGACCTGGGATTTATGCCAGCAGAAAATCCACGATCATTTTCTTTTCTTCCTCATTCAAAGAATGCATGTGTCCCCGGCCTTTGAGAAGATACGTCCGGCAATTCGGAATGATCCGTTCTGCCCTTTCAATGACTTTCGGTCCAGGAAACAGACAGTCTTTCTCTGCCCCGAGAACAAGCGCGGGCGCATTGCATTTCTTCATTTTTTCCTCATCCACATCGCTCGGCATGGCAGTCTTGACTTTCATGTAGTCAATACTGAGTCTTGCGGTCTGAAGGATATCTTCGCTGATATTGTCTTCTGTAATTGCCATCGGCATAAGGCATTTTTTAAACCACTTTTCCCTGCCTGTAATCCAGTACAGGATCATCGGGATCATCATACTTGCATTCCGGATTGCCGAAGCGTTGGCAATGCCCGAAGGAATATACAGCACAGCCTTTTTTACCTTGTCCGGAGCCGCGCACATGGTCTTTGCGATGATTCCGCCGCCGAAGGATCCTCCAAACAGGCTGATCCTGTCAAATCCCAGCGCATCAATCACCTCTGCTGTCCATCTGCCGTAATCATATCCGCCTGCCGAAAGACTGACCTCGGCGCTTTTTCCCGGATGTCCGATAATATCAGCCGCATAGATATGAAAGTTTTCAAACAGAAAATCACAGCTGAGAAGATTATACGCAGTCGTTGCATTGCCGCCGTGGAACACCAGCAGCGGTTCCCCTTCTGTGTTTCCCGTTTCGATCAGATGCGTTCTGCCAAACGAGGTCGGAACATAAAGATCTTTCCAGGGAACAGATAATCTGGACAGCTGCCTGTCATATAAGGCGAGTATTCTGTTTTTTCCCTCTTCACTTCTGTAAATCGATTTCATAGTCAGACTTCTCATAGCAGAATGATGAAACACGAAAGTGCCCTGCCGGATATCTGAAAAAACAGAGGACAAGAAATAATGTTCCTCTGTCAGTACAGGATCTTCGAACCAGGATCGAAGATCAACTCCGTCAGATTTCTCCGACGCGTTTTTCAGCCGTTTCATGAGTTCTTCATGTGTGATCCGGTACCCATCCAGATCGACATATGTGTTTTTGGCGAGGTTGTCGCTGTATACCGCAGAAATCCCGTTATCACGAAGAAGCCGGATCAGATTAGGGAGCAGGCCGGTTGATGGATCTGAATAGTGTTTTTTAAGAAATTCCATGAGCTCCTTTGACTGCTCATCGGTTCCTCCTGCGATCTTTTCCAGACCTTCAAAATCAAGCTCTTTCTTTTTTGTTTTCCATGTCATTTACCTTCAGAAGATCACAATACCAAATCTGTGTTTTTTCTGCCCAGGCAAACGATTCATGAAACCGGATTTTCTGTCTGACTGACTGCCGTTCCTCTTTGAAAAGGCCTGGTATGTGTTCTCTCCGAACCATACCCTCTGCGGCGCCTGACCTGCATATTGATAAGATACGCTTCGCACTCTTCTCACGGTCAGAGGATCAGTCTGTCCGGTTCATATAGCATCGCCTGTCATTGCCCCGGCATCCATTGGCTGTAAAATCGACCGGCTCTCTGGTCAGGGACTGACGATCAGATCTTCCAGGGCTGTATCCTGATTCAGGATATTCAGGTCGATATACTTTTCCCCGCCGGTATATCCTTTCAGTTCTCCCCGGTTCAGATACTGCCAGATATCCCAGTCACCCTTATAAACCCAGCTGATCGGCTGATAGAGACTGGAGATCCATTTTCTGTATTCATCGAATTCCCCTTTGAGATAGGTATCCCAGATGTCCGGTCTGGTGTAGATCAACGGTTTTACTCCGTATTCCTCTTCCACCGCATCTAGATAAATTTTCAGTTCGCGTATGACATCTTCTCTCTTTGGCGGATTCTCTTCCTTATCCCCATAGTATTCCACATCCACTGCCGGCAGCAGCCTTCCTTTGAGATCCGGACCTACCGCACGAATGAAGTTTTCCGCCTGGGTTCTTCCTTCACTGTCATAGGAGAAGAAATGGTATGCGCCTGCGGGCAGCCCTGCCTTCTTCGCGTTTTCCCAGTTCTGTGCAAATCTTTCATCCTGGCGGGAGCTCCCTTCCGTTGCCTTGATAAAGACAAACCGGATATTCTGCGCTTTCAGTTCTTCCATATCGATCTCTGCCTGATAGGAAGACACATCTACTCCGACCGTATTCTTTTCTTCATTCACGAACCATCGATTGATGAATATCTTCTTCTGCTTCGCCAGCAGGAACACGGTGAAATAAACAGCTGCGAGTATGATGATCAGCACAGCTGCCGTGATGACTGCCGGTTTTGTTTTTCTGTTCTTCATTTCCATCTTCTCTGCAGGCCCGCCTTATACCGTCACTGCATTGGATACTGGAGCTGATCGCATCATCAGATTCTTTTCCTTTTCGAAGAAGGCTTTTCTGAGTTGTTCAAATTCCGCTTCGGTACAGACTGCCCTGCACATCGGTTCAAACGACTTTGTGACCGCAAAGCACTCCCGTATGTTTTCACACGGATACTCCCTGCATTGGCCGCATGTGTCAATCTCCCGCTCCTTGCAGCACCTCACCACATGGTATCTGCACCAGTTTTCTGTCTTACAGCCGGTACAGGATATTTCCTCATTCGATACGATATGATCCCGATATCCGATTTTCATCCACAGCTCTGCGGTATGATGAAGCTCTTCTCCGGTCTTTTCATACGGAGGGTTCACATACCTCGGACATGCGGAACAATCATTGCCGCATGCCGCTATGATATTATCCATAATTTCATCCTCCGTAAATCCCGATGAATCGAATTCTTCTCTTCCCTCAGTTTGAGAAATTCCTCCGGTAAAATAAGTGAACCGATGAAACCATGACAGTCAGCAGCTCGGTATAAACAAAAGCCTGATTCCTGGTTCGGAAAAAGGCTTTCAATTTGCATTTCCATTCAGGCAGAGCCGGAAGGGAGTACTGTCTGTTTACTGACGGGCAAATACTGTCAGAACATGGATATACGGATTTTCACCGATATACTCTCTTGTAAGCGTATCGTCCACCGGATCGTAGATATAGGTCTCCTCGATTCCGTCCGACGTTACCTTGTAGCTTCCGGTTTCTTCTGTGATCCAGGTTGCCTCCTTTTCCACAGTGTCACCGCCGCCGACGATGGTAAATGTACCGGTGCCGTCTTCCGCAAAGGTATAGACGTTGTTCTTCTCACCGAACATGGATGCGTGATCCTCTTCCTGGACCTCAGTCGGATTTTCGCCTTCCTTTTCAGAGACGAGCACCTTGCTCAGATGCCAGGAACCGACGATCGCGGCCTTGTTGGAATTCGTTTCAGCGGTTGTTTCTGCCGCCGGGGTTTCTGCAGGCTTTGCGGGTTCCGCTGCCGGCTTATTTGAAGAATCGCAGCCCACAAGACTCAGGGTGAGTGCGGATGCTGCGAAAACAGCAGTAAGTGTCTTGTTAATCATTCTTTGTTTCCTCCGTTTCGTGTCAAATGGCACAACAATCAGCCTACACGTTTTTTTCGGCGTTTCAAGCCCCTGATGATGATTTTTCTGCTTTTGGCTTCAATCAATGAGCCTGGGCATGAGAAAGAATGATACATCAGAGTCTTCAGAAATATTCCCCTTTCGGATCCTTCGGGTTGACAGGAATGGTGATCTCACAGGCCCGGTCTTTCTGAAAGGCATCTTTTGTCCTTCTTAAGAGCCAGTATTGTTTCCAGTATTCCCACCACTTCCTTGATAAAGGTTCTATCGCTTCTTCAGATATCGGGCCGTTTCTGGTTATGACTGCGATGCGCTCACCCCCGGCAATCACTCCGGCATCCCCGCACTTTGCCGCAATCAGATGTTTTGCATGTTTCAGGGTTTCCATGCCGTCTAACTCTGTGATCGGTGTATGGTTTCTGTAATCGTCATACACTTTCTGCGCATAGTCCGGATCATCAAAACTCAATTCATATCCGTCACATTCAAAAGCCGGTATCTCATCCGCGTGAAGCCGCTCATACCAGGGCTTTGTGTTGTCTTTCTCCATATTGTCCAGAAATACGGCAAATACATTACCGGAAAACCGGACTGCGGCTGCGTCCAGAGTATGGGGTTCTTTCCCGGTTTTCGACTCATCGTACAGCTGCACATCGCAGAATTCCAGCTGAACCATGTCCTCGCCGAGATACCACCACTGCCATGCCCCGGCATCAGAGATTGCATCCGCAAGTATATTCAAAGCCTGTTTATCCATTCTTCCGCTCCTTGTTCTTTCCCGGTTTTACGGATTCCCCGTTTCTGTTTCCTTCTCCGCTTTCTCAGCACGGCGCTGTCTGCGGTTAACTGTTTCTGAGGCAAGCACCTCCGCAGCGGCAGAGGTCAGATCATCCGGTCAGATCTCTGCATTTACCGTATTGTATCCGTTCTCAAATTCTCTGCCCTGATCGTATGCCTCGATCTCTTCGGCTGAGAGATCCCCTTTCCCGTCGTAGCGATAAAAACGGCCGCCTTCCGCTGTGAATTCCAGGATACAGTAATCCTCATCTTCGACGCCTTTGGGATAGTATTTTTCATCCCCTGCATTCCAGAGAAGTTCTCTGTATTCCTTCTCGAAATGCAGTTTAAATTTTCCGAACAGGCACAGTCCTTCAAAGGCCGTATCATCCGAGAAATACAGACAGGCATTTCCGTTCTTTTTCAGACTCTGAACATGGGAGGAACTGGTATTTGTGGAGATCAGATGCCTGCCCAGTCCTCGGTGCCAGACGCAGAACACCCTGCGCACATTCTGTCTGCCTTCTTCGTCAGTATACCCAATCATCGCAAAAAGCGATCGATTGATGAGATTCATCATTTCATCTTTTGTCATCGGTTCTTCCTCCGTTCTCTTTGATGTTCTGTCCGGCTGTTTCAGACACTGCTCTGTCGTAAGCTTACGATACCATGAGAAGTCTTCCGCAAAACAATACTGCCATGCATTCTTTTCCGTAGTATGAAAACCTGATGAAAATTGTCCATCAGGTCAGAGAATATGATTCGATTGTAAGACCATCTTTTATCCTGTGATCTTCCGCAATCATCCCGCAAAGGTCAATGCAGATGATCTTTCGATTCTTCCATCAGGCAGATGATCAATCGATCATCCGTTATTTTTAGTTTTTCTCCCGCAGGGCACACACCTCTTCCCAGGAGATATATCTGGTAGAGTTGTTTGTATTTCTTGCCATGTCCTCGGCATCTTCCCATTCGAAATAATAGTATTCTGCTATTTCTTTTCCGGTTCTGTCATCAATAAGATGAATGCGATAGCCGTCTTCACTTCCGCCCTGATAAAGATATCCGCCGGTTATGATATCAAGTTCTTCCGTGTTCATCTTTCTGTTTTTATTCACTTCTTCAGTTAATCCGCTCTTATAAAATGCCATCGTACAAATCTCCCTCTCTATACCATCATACGGATCATTCCGGCGGATATCCATGCATGCATAATTCCTTCTGCTTTTCGGATCATGCCTGTTCATCTGTGAGGAAGTTCTTTCAGATGAAACTCGTCAAACTCATAGTAATCTTTATCTTCAAAACATGTTCCCGGGATCAGTTCTGCAAATTCACGAAAAACCGCTCTGACCAGCAGATCGCTCTCGAAGTTCTGGGCAAACGACATTCTGATCATTCCGTTATGCTCGCATGCTAAAATCCACAGCGGATAGGAATAGGACGCTGCACTGGAAGTAACAGTCTCAACATACGGATCGATTTCATCTCCGAAGATGATTTTCCCTGCATAGGATACGCCATAGGTGTAGAACCTTCTGTCTTTATCCCTCCTGCCGTCCACTGCCCGCTGTGATACGGCTTCGATCGGATACGGCATATCAAACAGCTTCTGCATCCTGCTATTAAGACTTGCCACTCCTGCATAAAGGTTTTCCGGCCTGATCTGGACATTCATAACGCTCCGGAGATACTTTGCCCTTTCCTTCAGGCCGCAGCCGTCAAGTTCAGCCGGGTAAGAAAGTGAGAAAGAGGATGCCGCGTTTCCTCCGGTTTTTACATGAAAAACCTCTCTTAAGTCAATCGGTGTATAAACTGCTATCTCTTTTTCTCCTGCTTCATAGGTTTTGCGTATCGCATTTCCTATGACAGCCTCCATCGTCGGAACGACCGAACTTTCACTCTCTTTCGCAATCTTCAGCAGCGGCATAAGAGGAATGTCAATTTCAAACATCCGCTGCTTTGTCGTTTCCTTGTCGAAGATTTCTTCCGGCAGATTGAAGATTTCATGTTCCTCAG
>JAFWCM010000286.1 GCA_017536885.1 Solobacterium sp. | reverse complement strand
TCCTTCTCTCAGGGTGAGGTTTGTGGATGACACTCAGTCGGAGGCTGTGAGTCTCCTGAACACATTGCGGGAAAGACTTCCGATCGGAGAAAAGAACTATCATTTCAATCTTATGATCATCGGCTGCGGGATCGGCGGATCCGCAATTCTTCGAACCGCCGCATGGCTGTTCACTCTGCCGGAAAGCTCCTATACCATTCATGTATTCGATAAAGAGGCAAAAGCCGCTGCCTCCCTGATCAAAAAGCAGGATCCGGAATTTCTCAACGCTCCGCTGGATCGGTATATGAACTTTGATCCCGCCGGGAAGAACTACGACATCGTCTTCCATGAAGCGGCGGCGGAAAGCGAGGCATTCGTCCGTGAAGTTGAGGCGCTTCCGGATATGGATCTCGTGTTTGTTACCCTCGGAGATGATTCCCTCAACCATACCGTGGTTCGTCTTCTGCAGAGGATCTTCGCATCAAGGAGCGGTTCTCTGAGAATTCCGCTGATCGCCGCAAGAATCCGCGAAGACAATTTCAGGAAGCTGGTTCATAAGGACGGGAATGAGGATAAAAAGATCCGTGAAGCCGAAAACGGAGCTGTGAAAAAAGCAGAAGACAGGAAATATGATATCGATGATTTCACCGTCTACTACGGAAGTTTCAAAGAAAACTACAGCTATAAAAATCTGATTCAGCCGGATCTTGAAAAGGCGGCGTTCAGAGTTCATATGGCATATTTCGGCAATCCGACCAAAGAGGAAGATAAGAAGTATGCCGCATCGAAATTCTACCGCCATGAAAATCTCAACAGTTCCTTCGCCCAGGCTTTGGCTACGGCCGCAAGAAAACAGTACATTCTTCACTCAAAGCCGGAAAACAAAGATGAGGAAAGCTGGATCAAAGAGACACTGGCGAATGAAGCAAAGCTGAAGATGCTCGGAGATGCGGAACATGAGCGGTGGAACGCCTATCAGAGAGTCATCGGCTGGCAGAGGGCAACGCTGGAACAGGCAGAGGAAATCGCCAGACGCACCCATGGTGCTCAGGTCAAGGATGACCGTCTTCTTCTCCACCCGGCGATCGTTCCGGTGGAAGAACTTCCGTTTGTGGAAGAACAGGTGGATGATATCTATCGCAGAAACAACAGGGCGAAACGCTCCCGGTATGTGCAGGTTGACCGCGACATCGTAAAGGAACTCCCCAATATCATTCCTTCGAAGATGTGATAAACAAATTCGATGCATTTCTCTCCTTTCGCCGCAATGAGCGGAATACGGCTGCCGCGGCAAGGAAGAATGATCCCGAACTCTATGACACTGAAAAAAGAAAGAAGCCGGTTCATTGAACATGACTTCTTTTTCTTCTCCGGATGCTCTCCTGTGATCGGTTTAAAAAACCGAATATACGGGAAGTTTCGCTTTGGAGCACTGTGATCCAGAGAGAGGTTGCAGCTTATTGCGGGATTTTTGTAAAATGAATGAGACAAACACTTTCAAGAATAAAGGAGAAAAATACAATGGGACTGTTTGACAAGAAAACATGTGCTGTCTGCGGCGGACAATCGGGTGTGATCGTCGGCCTGTTCGGCGCAGATCTTGCGGGAGGTGCTTATTTATGTCCGGGCTGCCGGAATAAGTGCACTCCCGGCAATCTGAATTTCAAGAATATGACCCTGGATGATGTCAAAGCCAATATGGCGATTGCGGATGCCAATAAGAAAAAGGGAAGCACAGAGTTCCGTTCTACGCGGAAGATTCAGACCGGTGCGTTCCGCGACAGGCCTTTTCTTGATATCGATGAGAATCATGGCTGGTTTATGAATACGGCAGACAATGACGGCTGGGTTTACAGCCTGGACGATATCTACTTCTACGGTCCTGAGTTTGAGACGGCAAAACTGGAACTGGGACAGTCTTTCCATCTGGATACCTACAATTATCCGGAGCTGTCGAAATGCCCGGAGGGCATCAGGATTACCGCAGCGAAACTGAAGATCCTGATGGTGGAAAACGAACTCGGTGTATCTCAGCTTTCGATCGACCTGCTTTCGGGCTCTTCTGCCGATGAGAATGCTGTACGCGGGGCATGCGCAGCGATTCACGACTTTGCCGAAGCGGTAAAAGCCTACAAAACCAACCGAAAAAAGTAATCCATGCAAGGCACTTTCCAAGGAGGCATTCGCCCTTCTGAAACGGAAGTGCCTTTTATATTTCCGCTGGGGGAGAGGATGACAATATAAAAACCCTGATCCGTATCCGGTTCAGGGTTCGTCAACAGAAGATTCTGTCTTTCTTTCCTGAAGAACAATCCGCGATGAAGAGATCAGGATTCCGACAACCCCTCGGCAATTCGGTCGCGGATGCGAAGCATTTTCTCATCCAGTTCTGCGCTTGCTTCCGCGCAGTCCGACAGTTCTTTTGACAGCTCTCTCGCAAGCTCCGGTTTGACGTCCTTCTTATACCACAGCTTATGTTCCACACTTGCCCAGAAATCCATGGCAATGGTACGCAGCTGCACTTCCACGAACATGTCCTTTCTGCCCTCTTCCGTATAGATCGGGGTTTTGATAATCAGATGCAGGCTGCGGTAGCCGCTCGGTTTCGGATTCTCAATATAATCCTTGCGCTCGACCAGTATGATGTCTTCCTGAGCGAGGAAGTTTTTCTCAATCCGGTAGATATCATCAACGAAAGAGCAGACAACCCGCACTCCGGCAACATCGTGCAGGGTTTCCTCCACCGCTTCAATCGTGATCGGCACTTTCTTCTTTTCCAGCTTCAGGACGATGCTGTCGAGAGACTTCACCCGTGATTTGATGGATTCGATGGGGTTGTGCTCTCCCCGGATGGAAAGCCGTTCGTTAAGAATGTTGAACTTGGTCTCCACTGCCATCACCGCGCACTGGTAGTTCATCAGCATGTTGTACAGCGGATCGAAATCCGCGTGAAACTCCGCCAGATATTTTGCCGCATCCACGCTTTTTTCCGCCGGCATGAGTTCATTGTTTACTGAAAGAGAACTGGCATTGTTGGTCATACTCGTAACCCTCCTCTATGATGAAAAACAATTTCAGATCTTCCGCTTTCATTTTACTCTGATTCTGATGCGGCTGCCAGAAACCGCCGGCCCTTACCTGTGTGCAGGATCTGCAGGGTTCCCGTATCTTCCCAGTCCTCGTGCCGTGTGCTCCTTTGAAGAAAACAGCGAATCAGCCGGTTTATCGATGTACTTTCCCATGCGGACACTGGTACGATAAATACAGCAATTCTGGAGAACACTCATGGAAAACGACAAAATCACAAAACGAAATCTCTGGTGTTTCCCGGTCGGTACGATCGGAAGAGACATGGTCTACGCATTGATCGCAAACTTCCTTCTCACCTATTCCATGTTCACCCGTCAGCTTTCCGCTTCCCAGCTCGGTGCGATCACCGCAATCATGGTTGCGGCCCGGGTATTTGATGCCCTGAACGATCCGATCATGGGCAACCTGATTGAATTCACCCGCACGAAGTGGGGAAAGTTCAAGCCATGGCTTCTTGCCGGTGCACTTACAACTTCCGTTGTTGTCATCTTCCTGTTCAACAACACGCTGGACGGCTGGCCGTTCATCATCGCCTTCGGCATCTGCTATTTCGCCTACAGCATCACCTATACCATGAACGACATCTCCTACTGGGGCATGATTCCCGCCCTTTCGCGCAGCGCCGAGGCAAGAGATGCCTTCACCTCCCGGGCTACGCTCTGCGCCGGGATCGGAAACGCCCTGGCCAGCGTTGCCATTCCGCTGTTTACCACCGGCGCTCTCGCCCTTGGCGGAAATGCCCGCAGCGGCTACGGAATCCTTTCGATTCTGATCTGTGCGATCGCCCTGTTCACCCAGATCTTCACTCTGCTCGGGGTAAGGGAAAACCGGGATGACATGGCAAGGAAACCGGAACCGTTCTCGTTCCGGAAGATCATCACCACCATTACCGGCAATGACCAGCTGATGTGGATCAGCCTCTGCTTTCTGATTCACGAAACCGGCAGTGCCCTGATGGCCGGGGGAATCGGCGCCACCTATATCTATCTCACCTACGGCTACCGGGGCGGCCTGTATTCCACCTTTACCCTGATCGGAATGTCCGCCACCGCATTTCTCATGATCTTCTACCCGGCAGTCAGTAAGAAGTTCGGCCGCCTGAGACTCATGAAACTGCTTGCCGGCACCTCCGTATTCGGCTATGCACTGATGCTCGGTTCACTTCCGATGCACGGGGCAATGAGCGGTTACTGGATCTTTACGATCGGCTTCATGTTCGCAAGCTTCGGCCAGTACGGCTACTATCTCATCATGATGATTGCCATTCTCAATACCGTCGAATACAACGAATACCGCACCGGCAGAAGGGATGAGGCGATCATCGCTTCCCTGCGGCCGTTTCTCACCAAGATGAGCTCTGCCTTTGTGGTTATGTTAACCTCTCTGATCTTCATCCTGTTTAAAGTGCCCGACTTCACCAACCGCATCTCCGCCCTGGAAAATGCGGCAAGCTCCGGCACCATCACGGAAGCGCAGAAACT
>JAFWCM010000285.1 GCA_017536885.1 Solobacterium sp. | reverse complement strand
ATTCTGTTCTTGCCTCGGCCATTCAGCGCATCCACCGCTATTCCAGGGGCTGGGTTACCCATATCGCGGTGGAACTGCTCAAAGACGAGGATCCGCTTCTGGAATTTGATCCCGAGGCAATCACGAAAGAGGAGCGGGAAAAGGCATCCGGCATGATTCTTGAGAAACTGCAGAGCGGAGAACTTGTGCTTCCCGATCGTCTCTCCTCGATCATTTCTGCCATCATGGAGCGGTATGAAGATTCGCGGATCCGGATGCTGGAAGACCTGTATGAAAACCGCCGGGATATCTCACAGGCGATCGGCCTGGCAAAGCCCTATGAGAAGCTGCTTCAGATTTCCCCTGCGGGGGATCCGCATAACGGCGGCCGGCAGACCTGTGTGATCGTCTCGGATCAGGGAAAGTTTGTTTATAAAGCGCACAGCTGCCAGATTGACCGGGCGGTCTATGAACTGAATCAGAACTGGTTCGGGGACAGCGTGCTGATCCCGCGGGTGTATGCCGGAGAAGATCGGTTCGGTGTCACCGAGTTTCTGGAAAAAAAGATCGTGCATACAGAAGAAGATGCCCGCAGATATTATCATTCCCTGGGGGAAACGGCTGCGATGATCAAAGTGCTCGGAACCCGGGACATGCATGTGGAGAATCTGTTCGGCGTCGGTACAAGAATCGCAATCATCGATCTGGAAACCGTTCTGTGTCCGCCGATGAAGATTGTCGTTTCCAACTATGCCGAGCAGTACAGCGAAGAGGAACAGCGTCAGCTGGATCAGTCACTGGTGTTGTCGGGCTTTGTTTTCGGTGTCGTCGACAAGCGCCAGTACAGCATTCTCTTCTGTCCCGATGAGATCGGAAGCTGTCCCGTGATCGGCGGGAAGGTCATGACTCTGAGAGAGTTTTATCCCGAATTTGAGGCGGGGTTCATCGATGGATACCGAAGATGCATGAACGGCAGGGAAAAGCTCAAAGAGGAGATTGAACGTCTGTTTCGGGGGGCACAAATCCGCTATGTGCCCGCATCTACCAGAACCTTCGCTGATATTACCGCAAGGCTCAGCAGTGTTTATTCCTACCAGTCGGAGGAGTATTACCTGCAGCAGATCGAAAAAATGCCGTCAATCCTTCAGAAATTTACCGCAAACTGGACGGACCGCATCATCCGGCTGGAAACCGATGCGCTGTTCTCCGGCGATATTCCATACTTCTGGTGCGAAGCCGACGGCAGGAATCTGAAGGACACGGAAGGCGTGGTTCAGGAAGACTTTCTTCCCGTCAGCCCGGCGGACCGCGCGCTTTCGATTCTCGATCATCTCAGTGAGAATGATTGCTGCTTTCAGCTGGACTATGTGAAGGCGATTATGAATACGATGCGGATCCCGGCGGATGTCCCGGCCAGAAATCTGACCCTTGCCGAAACCGCGCTTTCGCGGGAAGAAGCCGTGAAAGAGGCGGAAGAGAGCTTTGAGAAAATCTATGAGAAAGCGATGCGGCTCGACGACGGGGTCGGGCTCTGGCTCGAGGCAAAGGAGGAAGATCATCTCTGGCCGATGATGGCCGGCCTGTACTGCGGAACCGCCGGCATGGCGCTTGCGGCCGCTGCTGTACTGAAGATTTCAAAACAGTCTTCCGTATATGAAAAAGCGGATGAGATATTTGCGATGGAGATGACAAAACTACGCCGCATGATCTCTGTGCTGAAGGAAAAAGAGCAGAGTGAATCCGTCATGCCGTTAGGAGAGACGGGGGGTATTGCGGGAATTCTCAACGCCCTGGTCATCCTCTCCCGCATGTTTCCGGAGCGGGCTTCGGATGTACTGGAAGAAGCGGTTGAGTATGTGATTACGATCCGTCCGGAAATCTACAGACATCCCGGCAAGGGGTCCGGGATCACCGGACTGATCACTGTTCTCTGCCGCTATGAGGAACTGTACAGCCGCAGTGATATCAAAGACCTGATCCGAAGACTGGCCGACCGCCTGATGGAATTAAAGACCATGGAGTATGAGGGAATAGTGCTCTGGAAGACCATGAAAGACAGGCCGTATCCGATCTCAGGCAATGTGCACGGTCTCATCGGTGTTGCCGAGGCGCTGTTTCTTGCCTGGGATCTGCTCGGGGAGGACCGCTGGTATGCCGGGGCGATGGAAGCGTACCGGTTTGAGAACAGGGCATATTCTCCAGAGCTGAAAACCTGGCCGGATCTTCGCCATCCGGGGTCTTCCGTCATCATGCAGGGAAACTGCTACGGAGCCTCCGGCTTCGGAATCATCTTTCACCGTCTGAAAGAGCGGGGGATTGTCCCGAAAGAGATCCGCAGGAATATCTCCCGGGCAAGGCAAGCCTGGAACGGTACCATGGCGGCGATGGATCATCTGTGCTGCGGGAACCTTTCCGATACGGAGTATCTGATCATCACGGGAGAAACGGAAGAAGCGGGAAGAATCCTTCAGGCGATGGTCACCCGAAAGAAGAAAACCGGCCGCTACTGGTTCGGAGAAATCGATAACAAACCCGTCGATGATGTGTCGCTGTTCTTCGGGCTGGCGGGAATTGTCTATGAAATGATGCGATACGCTTATCCGCAGGAAATCCCGTCGGTGGTATAGAGCTGAAGCGGATCGGAGGTGCCTATGGAAAGATATGTTCTGAATAAAATCAAACTGAGATCCTGGTGGTTTCTGCCCTGCACATACATCAGGGATGACGGGATGTATGCGACGAAAACCGACGAAGAATCCTTTGCGGTACTGAAATGCTGCGACGGCATTCAGATGCTGGAAGAAACCGATACGGTAAAGCGGCTTCTCGAACAGGAGCTGATCCTCAAAGCACAGGAAGGTGAGACCACAGAGGAAAAGCGGCTCTGGAAACACTATGAAAACCGCTATATGCCGGGGCTTCACCTGACGATTACGACCCGCTGCAACTTTAACTGCATTCATTGCTTTGAGGCAGAGGACAGCGATATCAAACGGGAAGAGATGTCATTGGAAGACTGCCGGAAGCTGTTCGAAGAGGCGAAGAACTGCGGCGTGCAGTTTGTGGTCATCACCGGCGGTGAGCCGATGGTACATCCTCACTTCATGGAGATCATCCGCTCCGTTTATGAAAATGACATGAGAGTCCGTCAGATCTATACCAACGGGTTTTATCTCAATGAGGAAACACTGCAGGAACTCAAAGCAATCGATCCCAGGATCCGCCTGAATATCTCCTATGACGGAAAGGGATATCATGACTGGATGCGGGGGGTGAAGGGAGCCGAGAAAAACCTCCTTGAAAAGATCCGGCTGTGCGTACAGGAAGGCTTTTCGGTGCGGGTATGCATGACGATCAACCGCATCAACAAAGACTGCGCAAAACAGACGCTGGACACGCTGGAAGAACTCGGCGTTCAGGAATTCCGGATCATCCGCACCAGCGAAACCCCGCGCTGGAAACTGAATGCGGGGGATGCGTGCCTTACCTTTGAGGAATATTACGATGCGATGCTTGATCTGCTTCGGGAGTATGCAAAAGGGGACTATCACTGTAAACTGAATCTCTGGAAGTTTGCTCTGGTATACCCGCAGAGCCGCTGGTATGCGATGGAAGCGGTTCAGGCCGACGGCAGAAATCCCAGCCCCAACCAGGTGAGCTGCACGATTGCGCGCTATGAACTTGCCGTTTTTCCCAACGGTCAGGTCTATCCCTGTTCCCCGATCTCCGGTACGTTTGATGCCTATGGGCATAAACTGGAAAATATCTTTGAAACGGGAATGAAGGAGCTGCTGCAGGACAGCAGATATCTCCGGTTTGTCTGTCAGAGCTGCCGGAAGATCGCCGAACATGACAAAAAATGCAGGGCGTGCTTTCATTATCCCCAGTGTCTTGGCGGATGCCGGACCGTTGCCCTGGTGATCTTCGGGGATCTTATGGCGCACGATGAGATGAGATGTCTGTTCTATGAGAAGAAGTACTACCGGAAAATCCGGGAGATATTAACCGGTTACCGGGCGCAGATTGAGGTCATAGAACCGGAAAACTGATGTGGAATGACGAAAATTGTACCGTACATTGTTTGGAACCGAAAGAGCTGGCCTTTCCCGTGAAAAACAGCGCGGGGGAGGTGCGAATCGGTTTTGGAACATTGTATAATAACAGCACTCAACAGAAGCCGATATAACAGAAAGGAGGATAATCTGTGAAGACACTGGACGAACTTTACAAGAGCGTAAAATCTGACAAGGCGGTGCGCATGAAGTTTACACAGGCGATGAAGGACGGCAAGATTGATGCTTTCCTGAAGGAAAATGACTGCAGCGCCAGCGTGAAAGATGCCATGGCATATCTCAGAAATGTCAAAAGCGGCGCGCTTGCGGAAGACGATCTCGAGAATGTGGCAGGCGGATGCATGACCACCAATTCCTGTAATCCCGATTCCTGCTACAGCGTACACTGCACTGCCCCTGTATCCTGATTCCGGGATATCAAGGTAAGCATTGTCTTAACGCAAAAAGAGGCTCTGATCCTTTGAACAATTACAGAGGTGTGAGCCTTTTTTGTGATTCATTGGCAAAAATTCCGCTTTATAGAGACTCAGACAGGCTCTGACACTCTCAGCCATGGGATCATTCCGCGGCAGTCCGCCTGATGGAGAAACTCTGTTCCGCAAGCCAGGGAAACGCATTGAATTACAGGGCTGCGGGCAAATGCAGTTAATGCCTGTTCCGGCTTCTTGCCAAAACAACGGCATGTGGTATAATCTCCTATGCGTAAGCGCCCGTAGCTCAGTTGGATAGAGTATCAGATTCCGAATCTGAGGGTCGCAGGTTCGACTCCTGTCGGGCGCGCCATGGAATAACCCCGTCAGAGTACTGTTCTGAAGGGGTTTTCTTTTTGAACGGCTGCTTCCCGTGGGTTCACTCTTTCATGGTTTATGCTGTAAAAAACGGAAAAACAATACCGCAATCGTCCTGACTCCGGTTCTGATCCTTTCCGCCGGATTTGGTTCTGAGGGCTGTCATGAACCGGAAAACCGGATGTATAAGAGGCAATGATCCGGAGGATACCGATGATGTATGCCTTATCATTGTCATTGCAAAGACTTTAAGAGACTTTAACAGGGTTTTCTTACATATGGAAATACAGGGTATTTTGCGTATAATGAGTCATAAGCAGCCGCAGCCTCTCTCGATGAGCGGAGGTGCTTTGCTCAAAGGATGGTGATTAAAAAAGCATGTATATGAAAAAAATGCAGCTGTTGCTGAAAGTGATTCTGACAGCCGCGATGACCCTGGTTCTTGCGGCGTGTTCCGGAAAGAAACCATCGGATGCGGGGAAGAAGGATGAAACGCTTCTCGTCAATTTCGAAGGGATGACAAAACTGGAAGTGGAGGAGTGGATCAACCATAACAATGTCAATCGCGACAAGGTGTTCTACGCCTACGATTACAGTGATACCGTTCCGGAAGGACGGATCATCTCGCAGTCCATTGCGGCCGGACTTCCATTGGGAGAGGAGTCCCTGACGATTACGATCTCCAACGGCGTCAACCCGGATGAACTCGTCGAACTGGTGGATTTCTCCCAGCTGACGCTGGAGGAGATTCAGAAGTGGTTCCAGTATCAGGGATTCCAGAATGTCAAAGTCGAGTATGTGACCGATTCCGGCAAGCCGGCGGGAACCTACCTCGGAATCAACGTGGAAGGCAATCAAGCCCGCAGAAGTCAGCCGATTGTCATCCGTATCGCCGCCGAAAAAACCAGTCCGGCCGATACGGGCGTCAAGATGGAAAACATGAGCGGATGGACGAGGGAACAGGTGGAATACTGGGCCAATGTCAACACCGTCAACTGCGACTACGGATATCAGAAATCTTCCACCGTGGCGGCGGGCAAGGTCATCAGCTTCAGCCCGCAGGCCGGTTCCACGGTCGCCAGGGGCGGAAGAATTCAGGTAGTCTTCTCCATCGGCGATGAAATCCGCGCGATCGATCTCACCAAGATGAACCGTACCCAGATCGAACAGTGGGGAAAAGACAACAACGTTCAGATTTCCTGGGTTCAGTGCTGGAACAGCACTCCTTCCGGAACGATCTACTACAACCAGCCCAACAGCGGAATCATGCGGCCGGGAGACATCATGAGTGTCTATACCTCTGTCGGACCGATTCCCGTTAAGGACTACACCGGCTTAAGCTATCAGGGCAATTTCCTGGGATGGCTTAACTCGATCAACACTCAGTACAACAGCAGCGCCAATCTCAAGGTGAGAATCAGCGAGAAGGAAGTCTCTGACAAAGCCAGCGGAACGATTCTTTCCCAGAGTCCCAACAAGGGAATGATCAATCCGAATGATACGATTACCCTGGTGATCGCCAAGTATAAGGCAGCCCCGACACCGACTCCCAAACCGGGTCCTACCCCGAAACCGGAGCCGGCAACGGTCACAATTCCCAACATGACGGGAATGAGCGAATATGACTTCAAGAGAAGTCTTCATGCCTATGGCGTCTGGGAGGGAAGACGGAGCGAGTCCTATTCCAAGATCATCGCCAAGGATTACATCCTCTGGAACCAGACCGGTGAATTCTACCCCGAAGAAACCGTTAACTACGAAGTCAGCCTCGGTGAGTTCACGATTGATCCGGATGAATGGTACGGCGTCAGCTACGACCGCCTTGAACGGTATATCAATGCCGCCAACAAATTCGGCGCCGGTGTCGAACTGCATCCTTCTCTGATCGATACGGGAGATGCATCGATGAACAACTGCGTCCTGCAGATCATGGGACCGGAAGACGACGGCGCGATGTACGTCCGTGTAGGTCTCTATTCCCCGGGCGATGATGAACCCTGGTGGTCCGATGATGACGACTGGCTTGATGACGATGACTGGGACGGTATTTCCAACGGTTAATCTCTGAAAAAGACCGGCTTTGCGGAACGGTTTCCTTCCGAAAGCCGGTTTTCTTTCCTGCCGAAATGCGGAGATGATACACTATAGTTCATGAAGCGGGAGAAAACTTCAGCAGATGAAACAACAGGAGGACAGTATGAGCGAGACAAAAACACCCGATCTCGAACATGAAATAAATACGGCAGCCGAAGCGTCCGGAGTCGCGGAAGAAACAGAACCTGCGGTTTCGGAAGAGGCGGTTCTGGAAGAAGCTGCAATGAAAGAACCGGAACCTTCCGGCAAAACGAAGAAGAAGGTCAGGAAAAAGAAGTTTAACCGGACCCGGCGTTCGATGAAGCTGCTGTTCGGCGATTTCAAATCCCTGATCGAATTTGAAGTGCTGTACCGTATTGTGTCGCTTCTGATCTTCTATCCGATTCTGGTATACATGGAGCGATCGATCCTGCTCGTCAACCGGATGAACAACATGGCGGCGTACAATGTCGTCTCCAGCATGAAGAATCCCTTCACCTGGATCATTCTGATATTGATCGCGCTTGCCGTGGTGTTCTTCACCCTGATCGAACAGGGCGGATTCGTCAATGCGATTCATGCCGTGCGATGCGGGAAGAAACTTACCGCAAACGAGATTTTCTTCGACGGATTTGATTTTGCCGTGGATCAGATGCGGCTCGATAACTGGATGCTTTTACCCTTTATTCTGGTCGTTCTTCCGGTCGCGAGGATCGCCGATAATACAAGCATTACCCGCTTCTTCGTTCTTCCCGGATTCATCAAGGAATACATCGACAAGGTCTCATGGCTCGGCACGGTTGTGCTGATCTTCACCGGACTGATGATCATTCTGAACATCGCCTGGGCATTTGTATTCACTGTGATGGGAGTCGAGGGAAAGAGGTTCAACGCTTCCGCAAAACGCAGTGTCGAAACACTGAAGATCGGCGGAGTGAAGGAATTCCTCATTACGGTGTTCGGATATTATGTTTCCTTTGTCCTGAGCCTCATCGTGCTGATCATCATGATCTTCGGAGCGTGGTATTTTCTGTGCCGCTGGCTTGAGCCCGGCACCACCGCCAATGAAATATTCACAACGGAAGTCATTCTGGTGATCACCGTCATTTCCCAGACAGTCTACGTCTGGATCGGTATGGCCTTGTTTCAGACAATCGTGCAGGACTATTATTACCGCGTATGTGAAAAGGCGGACATCGAGATTCCCGAGTATACGGAACACCCTCATTACCTGAGCAGAAAACCGGTGCGTGTCCTGGCAACGGTAATCAGTGTCATTACGATCTATTTTTCCTTTCCTGCCCGCTACCGGCAGTTCAAGTGGATCATGAATACCTCGGCGGGTGAGCCGATGATCATGGCTCACCGCGGCTACAGCCAGATCGCTCCGGAAAATACACTGCCTGCTTTTGAGGCGGCCTACGATGCCGGGGTCAAGGCGATTGAGCTGGACGTACAGATGCTGAAGGACGGAACGATCATCGTCATGCATGACGACAACTTTGCGAGAACCTGCGGCGTAAACAAAAACGTCTGGGATGCGACCTATGACGAAGTGAAGAAATATGACGCCGGCAAGCTGTTCTCCTCCGAGTTTGAAGGCACTAAGGTACCGACCCTCGATGAAGTGATCAGATACTGCCGGGGGAAGCTCTTCATCAACATCGAGATCAAGCGCAACGGGCATGATGAGGGGATCGAGAAGGCGGTTGTGGACATCATCCGTGCCCATGACTTCGTCGATAACTGCGATGTGACCTCCCAGGATTACGATACTCTTGTCCGGGTCAAGGAAGCCAACCCCGATGTTCTGACCGCCTATACGACCGTCATCGGTCTTGGGGAAATCGAAAGCCTCGAAGCCGCCAGTATCATCAGTATCCAGGAGACCTTTGCGAACTTCGAGAATGTGGAACGGCTCCACCGCGCCGGCAAGCGCGTCTTTGTCTGGACGGTAAACAGCAGGAGAGTCATGGAGTCACTGGTCTCTTTGAACGTCGATGCGATCCTCACCAACGACCCCGTACTGGGGAAGTCGGTGCTGGAAGAACACCAGGGATTTTCCGATTTCATGGGCCGTCTGAGCCAGATTCTGAGGTATCTCTGATGCGTGTGTGAAAACTCTCTGAAAACGCATTCGAAACTGTTTGCAAAATCTCTCTTTTGTTTATAATAAAGTTGACGCATGAGTATGCATTGGCGTGGTCGGGTCCGTCCCATTCGCGGACTGACGGCAGTCATGATGAATCGTGCCGACTGAGAAGGAGGCGGAGATCGGAACTTAGCACCGGTGTTACGCCTTTTATTTTGGTTCTTCTGCTATAATCGGAACATATGGAACGAAAAAGCGT
>JAFWCM010000284.1 GCA_017536885.1 Solobacterium sp. | reverse complement strand
GGTTTGGAGCCCTCAGGAATTGACTAACGAAACCGCCAAGTCAGCGTTAATCAACTCCTGATGACTTCCTGACGTCCCCCTTCCTGGGACACCGCTATTATACAACACTGACTTTCAGTCAACACCTGAGTGCACCTGACGGCTATTACAAAATATGTGTCTGATGGTCAGTTAGATTTAATTATCACGAATAATCTCCCGGGATGGAATATACCTTAAAACATTGAAGGCAGAAACTGCCCTCAAACCATGCGAATTGAGGGTCATTTCAGCCCTCAATTCCCTCCTGAAGGATTGACATTATGATTTTTCTGGAGATATATCACGATGAATAGCATCGGTCAACCGTCCAGTGAACGGCTGAGGCTTCCCTGGGAAAATTCATTCCTGCAAAATTTAACCGCAAAAAGGGACATGGCTTTCCGCGTAATTTTCAGGATAGTATTGATCTTCATAGAATCATGCCGTACTCGGCAGGAAAATCCCCGAAACAAAAAGCAGAGGATTCGCTCCTCTGCTCATTGGGATTATTCTTCCGGTGCGCTCTCAGCGGGTTCTTTCTTCTCCTCGTTGGGAACGTATTTGATGCATACATGGCGTCCCAGTCCTTCACCATAGGATTCGGTGTGGATGTTGTGCCAGTCGCTGAGTGCCTTGTGGATGACCTTGCGCTCATCATTGGGCATCGGATCGAGCTCCGCATCCACATGGGAGCGCTGTACCTGTTTGGCAGTGCGCTTTGCCATGGCGATGATCTTGCGGTATCTGTCATCCTTGTAGTGATTGACGTCGACCAGAACATCGATTCTCTTTTTGAACTCGGCGTTGACGGCGCCTCTGACGACAGTGTTGAGTGCGGCCAGGGTTTTCCCCATGCGGCCGATGAGCACGGCATTGTTGTCCGCGTTGAGATTGACGATGAAGCCGCCGTTCTTTTCCTCGATGGCTGCTTCGAGGTCACAGTCGATTCCCATGAAGAAGTTTCCAAGATAATCAAACAGGAATTCCTTCACGTCGTCGAGGCAGTAGGCATCGATGGAGACGAAGGTATCATCTTCACCGAGGAGTCCTTTCTTATCCTCTTTTACAAAGTAGGTGAGATCTTCGACCGCGACATTCTTGTCGGCGGCCGCTGCCTGAAGGGCTTCCTCCAGGGTCTTGCCGGTATAGTTCTGCATTAAGATTTGCCCTCTGCTTTCTTCTGATTATCGATGATCTGCTGGGTCAGCAAGGTCTTCAGAACCGTGACCAGGGAATAGATGGTCCAGTAGATCGACATGGCTGCCGGCCACATAAGACCGAAGACCAGAATCATGATCAGCATATAATACTGCATCATCTTATTCGGGTTGTTGGCCTCAGGCGGCTTGCGGTGATGTTTGGCAGCTTCCTCTTCCGCCTTTTTCTTGGCAAGATACTGCGGCAGCATCATGGAGCCGTACTGGCAGACACCCATGACAATGAAGATCAGAAGATATCCCCACTGGCCGCTCCGGATACCGTTCAGTACGGTGGTCTCGAGAGAGAGACCCATGAAGGTACCGGTCTTGACCGCGGTGGCACGCTGTACTGCCTGATACATCGCGATGATGATCGGGAACTGCAGGAATGTCACAAGAATCATCGAGAAGGGATTCACGTTGTACTTCTTGTACAGGGCCTGCATCTCCTGCGCCTGTTTCATCTTGGAGGCTTCATCATCCTTGCCTTCATATTTGCGCTGGATCTTTTCCATCTCCGGCTGCAGCATCTGCATCTGCTGGGTGGCGATGGTTGATTTCAGAGTGAATACCATGAGGATCGCATTGACGACAAGTGTTAACAGAGCGATCGCGCCGGCAACACCGATATAGGGAGACAGATAGTTGAGCACCTGTGCCATCGGCCAGACGAGAATCGCGGAAAACCAGCTCTCGCTTGACATGATTTCCTGGAAGGTCGTCTGGGGAGTGATCTGAATAATCTCATTGGTTTCCGGATCCATCGGAATCCTGCATCCTGACAGAACGAGAGCGATCAGGATGACAGAAGAAGCCAACAGGAGTCTTTTTGCAGTAAATCTGAACTTCATTGATACGGTTCTCCTTATTTTATATAGACTTATCCATTGTAGACTTAACAAGCAGTTTTTCCAAGTTCTTTTTATTGTCCTCATAACTGCGGTTAAGGAAGCCGAAACGCACGATCAGGATCACGTCTTTTTCAAAGGTTTTGAAATCGATCAGATCCTGACACATCATGCGGGTCTGCCGTTTGATGAGATTGCGCTTTACGGCATTGCCGATCTTCTTCGGCAGGGTAATGCCCACCCGGGCGGCAGACTCTTTCTTCGGGAGGTAATACAGCACGAAAGAACTGTTCGTCTGTTTCCTGCCGGTATGAATGATCTGATTGAATTCCTGTGACTTGCGTACCCGGTTTATCTTCTTCATGCCAATCACCTCCAGAAAAAAACCACCAGACGGTGGCTCTTTAGTTAAGCAGAGAGAACTTTTCTTCCCTTGGCCCGGCGTCTTGCCAGAACCTTACGACCGCCGACGGTGCTCATGCGAGCTCTGAAGCCGTGGGTCGCTTTGTTTTTTCTCTTGCTCGGCTGGTATGTTCTTTTCATCCATGCCACCTCCATTTTTGAACAATCGCTTATATATAATACGTGGAGAGGTTTGTACTGTCAATCTGAAATTTCACAAATATTTCCCAGTGTCAAGAGAGTTTTGGCAGATTTTGGGAAAATATGATTGGCAAGCCAATCATATGCACAAAAATACCGGGAAATACCGGGTCTGCAGTACTTCAGAGAAAAGAGGTACAAAGGCCGGAAAAGAGAAAGGAAACGGAAATCCGGGGAAGAGGGCTGAGGGAAATGGATATAATGAAAGAAAAGGAAGAAAAGCAATAAAACAGAAGACCGTTTCATCCATCGGAAACGGAAGACATAAACATCATTAAGAGGATTTTGCCATGAACAGCACTGTTGAAATCACAGCTGTCTTTGACAAAGGAAACCGCACGCAGGGTAATGAAGTGCTTGCCGTCACCGAGGTCAGAGAATCCAGCGGGGAAACCTTCCTCGAATATCATGCCGAAGTGAAGAATCTCTCAGATCGTGAGATCGTTCTGGAAAAGGTCATTCTGTTTCATGCGGAATCCTTTTCTGCGTACGGGATTGAACCGGACTATGACATCTTCCGCAGCGGCCGCCATAAAAACGACATGCCGGGGGTATTCACAACCGGCGTAAAGGATGAGCGGCTGAAAGATGTCTCAGCCGCAATGAGCGAAAGCGGAGACAGGATGGAAGGGGGCAGCGGCTCGCGAATCTTAAGTGATCATCTGACTCTGATCAAAGGGAAAGAAGGCAATGTGCTTGCGATTGAATTTCTGAGGGGAAGAGATCAGCTGTTTGAAACGGAGATTGTGCTCGATGAGGATGCCGCTTTCAAAGAGCTCAATGCCGGAGCGGTTTTCAACATCATACTCAAACCGGGAGAGACGGTAAAAACCGAATCGATCCGGATCGCAGAGATCACAGACGAGAGGGAAGAAGTGCGCTCCTTCGCAAAGCGGAAGGCAGAGCTTTACCGGGCCCGAAACAAACGGCGGCCGGCGGTGTTCTGCACGTGGTATTACTACGGGCTGACCGTCTCCGAAGAAGATGTGAAAACCTGTCTCAATATCATCAAAGAGAGAAAGCTGCCCTATGATGTGTTCCAGGTGGATGAAGGCTGGGAGATCACCCTGGGAGAATTTGAACCGAATCACAAATTCCCCCGCGGGATGAAGATCATCGCCGGGGAAATCAGAGAAGCGGGATATATCCCCGGTCTCTGGTCGTCACCCTTTGTGGCCCATCCCACCGCAAAGATCTGTGACATTCATCCGGAATGGATTCTCAAAGACAGGGACGGAAATCCGTGTCTCTTCCCGATGAACGATACGATCTACCATGTGCTTGATATCACCAATCCAATGACCCGGGACTACTTTACCGAGCTGTACCGGAAGTTTACGGAAGACTGGGGCTATGTCTATCACAAGCTTGACTTCACCCGGGCAGCGGTGATCTATGAATCGGCGGACTTCTTCGATAAGACCATTCCATTGGCCCGTGCCTATTACGAAGCGGTCAAGGCAATCCGCAAAGGGATGGGAGAAGAATCGTTCTTCCTGATGTGCGGCGGCCTCTATGATCCGATCATCGGACTGGTGGACGCGCAGAGGACCGGATCGGATGTGCTTTCGATGTGGAGCTCTAATATAAATAAGGATGGCAAGACAGCCCCGTATACAATCCGTCAGTCGCGCCAGCGCTGTTACATGAATGCATGGTTTGCGAATGATCCGGACGCCCTGATGGTAAGAAGAAACGAAACCATGGAACGGAACCTGCGGCTGACCTATGGCCTGCTCAATGAAGAGGAAGCGGTCACCAGCGTGATCAACCAGTTTGCCGGCGGCGGAATCATGTGTCAGACCGAGCCGATGGATAAAATCGATGAGGACCGGCTGATGTTGATGAGGCATATCCTGCCGATCGTTGAAACGGAGGTGGAAACGCTGAATCTGCTTTCCGAAGACCGCTTTCCGAAAACGGTGGATGTCTTTGTGAAGAAGACCGGTGCGCATTGTCTCTGTGTGACCAACTGGTCGGATACGGAAGAGGAAGAGCTGCGGGTCTTTCTGTCGGATCTGTCATTAAAGCCGGGAGACTATGCCGTGTGCGGATTTCATGCGGGCACATATAAGACAAAGATCGGGGAAAGAGAAACAGTGACACTTGGCACATTGAAGCCGCATGCCTCAGACGTGATCAAAATCGAACGCATGGAAG
>JAFWCM010000283.1 GCA_017536885.1 Solobacterium sp. | reverse complement strand
GAAAAAGTCTTATCCGCAATCAGCGGCCAGGCTCTGTTTTCCAGAACGTTGAGCACATTGCGCGGGGGAGCCTTTTCGCTTTTCTTTCCGGCAAGTATATCCTGAGCGATTTTGGCCGCAAGCATCTCACTGCGCTTCTGCGCCTCTTCCGCACTTAACATCGGAACCATCAGTCGGTGCGGAAACAGCCAGATGCAGGAACACTGATGGGTTACAGTCCGCCAGTAGCTGAGAGGGATGATGTGATTCAGCCGGCTGAGACCGGTGCCGGCATAGGCAGCCGACTGGCTGATTCCGAAGGTATAGGCATCGGGATTTACACGGATCATCGCCGCATGGTTCAGCACATCCTCCGGGGCACTGCCGCCATAGCAGGGAAAGACAAAGCCGACGCGCTTTGCGTCCGGCACATCGGTCACCGCCGGCCTCGAGCGCATCATGACAATGTCGGCGCCGCCGATGCCATGGGCAATATGTTTCGCAAGATCGAGACAGTTGCCGGTTCCGGAATAACAGAAAATAACATTCTCATGCATATGAATTTTCTCCTGTGACTCATTTTCTAAATTGTATCATGTTCTGATTTCTCTTCCATTCCCGCCCGGATCAGTACAGAAACCGGCGGGAAACTGTTCCAAATGGTGAAACCGATTGTCTTTTCTGTTGTCTTCTTCAAAGGGACAATGGCATACTGAAATTATGAGCGGAAGAAGTCATCATCTGTCCCGGAAAACCGATCTCACGCTTCCTCTTGCAAGAGAGATGATCGCAGCTCCGGAAAAGTCTGATTCCTCCCTTTTCGGACATATCGGAACGCATTTCGATGTGATGGACCGGAAATTTCCTCTTTCTTATACCGAGGTTCCCGCCGTCGTGTACGATGTTTCATCGATCCGGGGAAGGGACATCGGGAAAGAGGATATCGATCTTTCCCGCATTGAACCGGGCATGGCGGTTTTGTTTCATACCGGCTTTCTCGAAGAAGCCGGTTATGGCACCCCTCTATACCGCAAAGAACATCCGCAGCTCTCTTTCGATCTGATCCGGGCGCTGACCGATGCGCACATTTCTCTGATCGGGATCGATGCGGCGGGCATCCGGCGGGGAAAAGAACATACCCCGGCGGATCAGTATTGTGCGGATCATGATGTATTTGTGATCGAAAATCTCTGCAATCTGTCACAACTGGACGAAAAAGAGTGTATTCTTTTACATACCTACCCTATGAATCTCATCGGAACTACCGGCATTCCTTGCCGGGTGATCGCAGAGAGAAAACCTCTCTGACTGGACGAAAGAAAGAAGGGATCAATATGCCGTCGATTCGTATTCTGAAATCTGATATTACCGTGCTGGAAACCGATGCCATCGTCAATGCCGCAAATGAAGAACTCTGGGCCGGCGGAGGTGTATGCGGTGCCATCTTTCGGGCTGCCGGGCACGCGCAGCTTCAGGAAGCGTGCAGTAAAATCGGCCATTGTGATACCGGCTCAGCAGTGATCACTCCGGGATTCCGCCTGAAGGCGAAATACATCATTCACGCCGTCGGACCGGTCTGGCACGGCGGTTCCTATCACGAAGCCGAGCAGCTTTACAATGCCTATATGAATTCATTGATCCTCGCGGCGGAAAACGACTGTAAGTCCATTGCCTTTCCGCTGATCTCCGCGGGGATCTTCGGCTATCCTCTCGAAGATGCCTGGCGGGTTGCCCTATCCGCCTGCCGGGACTACCAGAAGAAAAACCCCCGCAGGCCGATGGACATCGTCTTTGCGATCCTTCTGGATGAGATTCTCGAAGCCGGCCAGAAGATTCTGAAAGAAGAATTCTGAATCTCTATGGGGAACTTTCCCGGAACAACGCAACAGGAACAGTGGGAGGTTTGCCATGTTACTGTTTTCAACCATACTCCATTTACAGAAATCCTTTACCAAGGAGGCGTTTCTTCGTCTTGTCATCCAATGGAACAAAGAGAGCACCTATCCGGAAAACATCATCGAACATCTGAATTTCGACGGTACATTCCCGGCCCGTTGGGGTGATGAGAAGCTCTGGCTTGCGGCCATGGAATACCGGAAGGAGAACATCGCCGCCGTTCGGTTTGAAAAGCACAAGGAAGACGGAAGCGTCTGGGACACCGATTACGTGATGCATTTTGACAAGGGCGAGATGTGCATCCGTCTGGAAAGAAGCTACCGGGACGATGCGGAGACCATGGAGGAGAGATTCTCCACTCCGCATTTTATCTCCCTGCTGGAAGCGAAAGGATATCTGTCCCCCGACGGAGATCTTCCGGTGAGCCGCGCACCGGTTTATGTCCCTTCCTCCGATCTTTCATCGCTTGCGGATGTGATTCTGGGAAAGAGCGCCTATCGCCTGCCGGTGATCTATGTCTCCCGCCGCTTTGACGGAACCCTGCCTGTCGATATCGACCTGCTCGCCTCAAGGGTCAAGGGCGCAGCCCATGTGCTGGTTCTGAAAACGGCGGAAGACGCAAAGACGCTGCGGGAGCTCACCGAAAGCCGGAACGAATACAACGGCTCGGCGGGAATCTACTATCCCACCGAAGCCATGGCGCATAGGCGGCTGTTTGCCAAGGTGAAGGAAGGCTGTGACAGCCGTCTTCTCGAAGCCCTCGCCCGGGCGGTGATCGTCTTCGCCAATGCCCGGATCACGGAGCCTCTGTTTACCTGGCAGGGAGTAAACAACGCCCTGCTCAATGAGCGGATCGCCGTCCATATCCGTGAGCGCCAGCTGGCCGATCAGGCACGAAAGAATGCCGAGAAAGAGGTTCAGACCCTGCAGGACACCCTCGACAGCCGCCAGCAGGAGATCAGGCGAAAGGCCGCGGAAGAAGCGGAAAAGGAAGCCGAGAAAATCCTCGACGGCTTTGACAACGAACTCCGCTATCTTCAGAAACAGGTCGAAGAACTCACCCGCGCCAATGAATCCCTGCAGATCGAAAACCAGGGGCTCAAGGCAAGGATCGACGAAAGCAGCGAAGTGCCGCTGATTTACAGCGGCCGGGAAACGGATCTCTACCCCGGGGAAATCAGAGACCTTCTGCTTACGGTGCTTTCCGAGATTCAGACTTCTCTGCCGGAAAAAACCAGACGATATGATGTGGTAAAGGATCTCCTTGCCGAAAACGAATGGCAGCGCGTCAGCGAAGCGAATGCGGAGGAAATCAAAAAGCTTCTGAAGACCTACGCAGGCATGACCTCCGCGGTCCGTCAGAAGCTGGAGAGTCTCGGCTTTGAGATCACCGAGGACGGCAAGCATTGCAAGCTCACCTACTATGGGGATGACCGCTACCAGATCATCCTCTCCAAAACCCCGAGTGATTACAGAACCGGCAAGAACAGCAGTCAGAAGATCATCAAAACCGTGTTCTGATCATTCGGAATAGTGATCGACGATATCCTCTTCGCTGTAATACACCTTGTCAAAGGCGATGACTTTTCCCTTGCCGCCATGGGCTTCGATAATGTTCACACAGCAGTTGTAGGGCATATGGGACTGCCAGAAGTCTTCCGGATGGTCATACAGAAAGTTAAGCATCGCCCGCATCGCAAAGCCATGGGTCGAAACAAGATAATTCCTGTCATCATCCCTTGCCATCAGCTCCTTCAGAAACGCCTGCGTCCTTTCACAGACTGCGCGGGCGTTTTCGCCGTTGGGACATCCGTTAAGTTCAAACGGATTCAGAAAATAGGTTTTGATATCTTCGATAAATGCATGGTGATCCGGGTCCCGGAAGCTGACCCCCTCCCAGTCGCCGACAAAGATCTCCTTAATCCGGTCATCGATGATCACCGGGATCTCATTTCCGCTTTCCCGTAGTACGATCTCCGCGGTTTCCCTCGCTCTTGAAAGCGGGCTTGAAAAGCATTCATCAAAGACGATGCCCTTCATATTCCGGCCGGTGATCACCGCCAGGCGTCTTCCGTTTTCATTCAGCGGATCATCCGTCCAGCCGGACAGCTTTCCTTCCATGTTCGCGGGGGTTTCCCCGTGTCGGATCACATAAATCAACATACCTTATCCTCATCCTTTCCAGGCTTCGATCTCATCTTTACCCTGCAGTATTTCTTCCAGCATCTCCTCCACCGTGTTCACAATGGTATCGGAGATCTCCCGGACTTCCTTTACACCATCCGGCACCGTCGCGCATAACCCGGCCAGCTTCATCATCTCAAGATCGTTGAGATTATCTCCAAGCACCAGAATCTCCTCGCCCGGGATTTTCAGCTTTGCCAGAATCTGTTCCATCGCCGTGCCCTTGTTTACGCCCTTCGCCATCATGTCGAGCCATTGCGCCCCGCCGGTGACCACGGTGAAGTCGTCTCCGTATTTCCTCTGCCAGTAGTCGATGCCGTGCAGGCCGTCTTCCTGATACAGGGAGATCTTGGAACAGCGGCCGGTATATGCATGCAGGTCTGACACCTTTCTTGCCCGCATGCCCACCACATCATTGACGATATGAAAGAATTTGTCGTTGTCGTCTCTGACATAACACCAGTCCCAGGCGCTGACCATCAGCTCGGTGTCTTCCGTTTCGGCAATCTCATCCACCAGTTGATCCGCGGTTTCCTTCTTCATCCCGCTGACAAACAGCAGCCGATCCTGCATGCATGCGCTCGCTCCGTTCTGGCAGAGGTAGATGATATCATCCCTGACCGGGTCAAACAGACGCAAAAGGTTGTCATACTGGCGGCCGGACGCCGCCATGAAAAGAATACCCTTTTCCTTCAGGGCAGCGATGAGGTCACAGGTTTCCGGTCTCAGCGTCTGCGCCCCGTTTCGCAGGAGCGTTCCGTCAAGATCGGATGCGATCAGCCGAATGCGTGTCATATCAGGCAAATTATATCAGCCGCAAAGCGCACTTTGATAAGATGAAGAAAAGAAAGAGGCATGTCATGAACAATTCCTTCATCAACACGGTTGAAAAACTCAGCGATGATCTGTACATGATCACCGAAACCCGCAGTATTCACTGCTATCTTCTGATCGGAACAGAGAAGGCGCTTCTGATCGACACCGGCTGGGGATATGAGGATCCCCGCCCCATTCTCGAAGAACTGACGGGCAAGCCGGTCATGACGGTATTCACGCATGGCGACGGCGACCATTGCCTGGGCGCGAGGTATTTTGATGAGGTATTCATCCATCCCCTCGATTACGGCAAGATGCGCCGCAATGACACCGGTGAAGAACGCAGGGGCATGCTGGAACACCGGCTCAGAAAACTGCCGGAGCTCGCTTCCCATATGGATACGGAATCGTATTGCCGAACGCTTCTGCCGAAGGATCTGAAGGTCGGCTTCCTCTCTGACGGCGAGATCATCGATCTCTGGGACAAACACGTCGAATGCGTTCTGACCCCGGGACACAGCTATGGCCATCTCATGTTTCTGGAAAAGGAAAGCGGACGGCTGTTCAGCGGTGATCAGATCATGGACGGACACAACATCTGGCACTTTCTCAAAAGAGACGAACAGGCCGGCTTCGCCGCAACCCTGAGCAGCCTGAAGCATCTTGCGGCACGGGAAAGAGAGATCTCAGCGATCTTTCCCGCCCATGGCAGAACCCCGGCCGCAAAACAATGTCTTTTTGATCTCATCGAATGTCTCGAAAGCGAACTCCGGGAGAACTATCAGAATGACATTCCCTTTCACTCCCACAAGGGAGACGGTTACCAGCACTTCTTCCGCTCCGTCAATCTGATCTATTCCGACGAGCGTCTTGCGGAATACCTCGGTAATCCCGTTTACCGTGACTGATTTCTCTGAACTCCCGCATATTAAAAATCCGCGGAAAGCCGCGGATTGTTTTTCGGTTGGATCAGTGAAGACGGATCTGTTCATACAGCAGCTTGAGCAGATCGTCGGGATTGAAGGGCTTGGCGAGATGGGCGTTCATCCCCGCTGCCAGGCAGGCCCGGATATCCTCATCATACGCATTAGCGCTCATCGCGATAATCGGAAGCGACGCAAATTCCTCCGGCATGGCGCGGATTCCCCTGGTGGCGTCAAAGCCGTTCATGACCGGCATCTGAATATCCATCAGGACCGCATCGTAATACCCCGGAGGGTTTTCCAGCAGTTTGTCCAATGCGATCTGTCCGTTTTCCGCCCGTTCCGAATCCACCCCGTACTGGGAGAGGATCATCCCGGCGATCTCGGCATTGATGTCATTGTCTTCCACCACCAGCACCCGGCATCCCGAAAGATCGATTCCGTGCTCTGCGGCCTGCTCGGTTTCCTCTTCCGGCTCCAGCGATTCCAGTTCCAGTTCCACGGTAAATTCCGAGCCAATGCCAAGTTCGCTCTTCACCTTGATCGTTCCGCCCATGAGCTCTACCACCCTGGCTGTGATTGCCAGGCCCAGCCCGGTTCCCTGCACGCGGTTGACCGTCGTTCTCTCTTCGCGCGAGAAGCTTTTGAAAATGTACGGCAGATAGTCCTCGCCGATTCCGATGCCGGTGTCTCTTACAATGAACCGATAGCGATGGAAGTTATCATGCGCCGGCTCTTCCTCGGCGATGAGATCCACCGTCTTTCCCGCGGGCGTATATTTGATGGCGTTGCTTACGATGTTGACAAGCACCTGTTCGATCCGCAGTTCATCGGCGCTGACCAGCGTGTGATGAACACTGTCATGGCAATACGTGATGATCAGGGATTTATCCCTTGCCTGCAGGGCGGTGATGTCTTCGATCCGCCGGAAGATATCCGAAAGATCGCACGGCCCGAGGTTCACCTGCATCTTCCCGCTTTCGATTTTGGAGATATCGAGAATATCGTTGATCAGAGAAAGCAGGAAGTGACTCGAAGAGCCGATCTTCTCGAGTGCTTCGGTAACGACCTCCGGTTCATCCATGCGGCTCTTTGCGATATTGGTATATCCCACAATCGCATTCATCGGCGTGCGGATGTTATGCGACATATTCGCAAGGAAATCATTCCTGGCATCGGTTCTCGCCTCGGCCATTTTTTCCCGGTATTCCAGCTCGCGCTTCATCTGGGCATCGATATTGTTCATACCGATGATCAGATGCCGGCCTTTGGCATCGGAAAGAAGCGTCGCCTTCATGCTTACCCAGATCGGCCCGTCTTCTTCATTCATCCGGAACTTCATCGTAAAGCTGCCGTCGCCTTCCAGGATCGACAAAACCTTTTCCTTGTGAAAGGTGCCGAGAAAGCGGTCTCTGTCATCGATGAAGATCTGCTGTTCCAGAACATTCCTGGCAAAGCGGAAGAAATCTTCGCCCGTCTTTTCGGCACCGTGTTCATCATATTCCCGGGCGGCACCGTACTGGACGAACTGATCCGTATCCGGATCGACGATGTAGATGCTGAAATAGTCTGCCGCAAG
>JAFWCM010000282.1 GCA_017536885.1 Solobacterium sp. | reverse complement strand
TTCAAGCGCCTTCAGCTTTTCCTTCAGGGTTTCTTCATCCATATTTTCCACAGCAGCCAGGAATTCATCGCCGCCGATCCGGAATACATTCTCTCTTCCGAACAGCTTTCCGAGCACTTCTGCCGCTCCCAGGATGACCCGGTCTCCGGACAGATGTCCGTAGGTGTCGTTGATCTTCTTGAGATCATTAATATCGAATACGGCAACCGCAAAGCGGACTGACTTATCCTCAATCCGGGTGTTATAGCGGTTTTCCGTCTCAATGAATGCCGTACGGTTGCCCACACCGGTCAGTCCGTCGGTATTGGCTTTCTCCTGCATGTAGTTCAGGGTTTCCCGCATGACATCATGCATCTGCTTTACCTTCACGCCGATCTCTTCGATCTCATCCACCGGTTTCTCTTCGTCATCGCTCGCCGGGATCATCGTTTCTTCTCTGACTCCGGGATTACCGGCATTCTTGATTTCCCGACTCAGCTGATCGATATCATCCGAGAGAACCGACAGCTCTTTTGTGATCGTCGCAAACCGGCTGCTCAATGCCCGGCTCAGAGATGAAACAATCAGGATGCCCGCCAGCACCGCAATCAATGTGATCACACCGATCGATACGGTATGGCTGCGGATCTGTTCTTCATACCATGCGGAGTCAAAATCCACCCCGATGATTCCGACGATCACTCCCCGCGAATCCTTTACCGGACAGTAGGCGCTGTAGAAATTTCCCCATTCATCCTGCGCCGGGCTTTCATCTACCATCGGGATCCCCTGTGAGGCGGAAACCAGAGCCTTGGTGATCAGTACCTCTTCTCCGAAGTCGGCGGGATTTACGGGATCCGCATCGACCGTGAAGATAAACCGGCCTTCTCCTTCTTCCCGAACCGCATAGATGTATTCAATATCGATATTGTTCTGGAATGCGGAGAGCTCTTTCTTCACTTCCTCAAATACCGGACCGCCCACATCTTCTGCTTTGAGAGAACCAAGGCGTTCTCCGTCCACGATATCGGCAGCCGTTCTTACGATATCCAGCATCGACTTGCGCACAAGCGCAGTCACCGAAGTCACCGACTGATGCATCAGAACCGCACCTAAAATAATGTTCGTCAGAAGCAGAAGAACACTCAGCACGATGACGTAGACCGTGGTAAATCGAAACGTTGTTTTCTTTTTCATCCCGTATAACTCAATTCCATCCAGGCATCGGTTTTGGATGCGCGGAACACGAAGAATAACGCATGTAAGACAGGAATACCCGGCAAACAGAAAATCTCCGCGTATTATATACGGATTCTTCCATATGCCGGCCACGTATGATCTCAGCCCAGCGGGATTTCCACAACCTCTGCCATCTTGGTCAGGCACTCTTCGATCTGGGAAGAGATTTCGGAGACGAGACGTACGGTGATTTCCTCATTCTTCTCATTTTCAAGAGAATGCGTGAGGCTGGAACGAAGCTCGGCGGCGATGGTATCCAGCCGGGCGTCGATGGTGTTTTTCGGAAGGAGTTTTCTTAGGGGTTTGGGAAGATCGGTTTTCAGAAGCAGTTCTTCCATCTGATCTTTTCCCAGAGCCAGCACAAGAATCGAAATCATGATGCCGGCGAAGATGCCGGTCGGCCCGCTGGCGATTAAGGCCACGCCGCTGCCGCCGCAGAGCAGTCCGACGAGAATCGAAATGATGGAATCGATCAGCCAGGTGATCTCCTCTACGGCAAAGACATCCTTGGCGCTGATCCTGACATCGATGTCACTGACCTTCATGTAGGACTGCAGACTGAGGGCGGTATAGGGCACATGGTGTCTGACGCAGATGGGTTCGGTATACTCTTCCAGCTCTTCCGCAATCGGCTTCAGCCAGCGGGTGATCGGTTCCACCATCAGTTGCCTTGCCTCATCGGTATTCATATAATCGGCGATTTCTTTTTCCAGCGCCTCATTGGTATCGGTGAGCTTTGCGATTTCCCCGTCCCGCCATCTGTGGAACACCGGAATTACGGCATTCTGGATGATCGGCTTGGTCATCGTATCGACAATGTCCCGGTAGAGATCATTGATATGCGCCTTCACGATGTTTTCCGTGACGCTGGTGTTGTTGAGATCCTGAATGTCCTTGCGGAATTCCCGCAGTTCTTCATCGATCTTTCCTGTCCAGGCCAGGCCTCTTGAAACCGAGAACTCCGGTTCATTGCCGGTGATCACGATCGAATCCGGGAAAATCTCCGCACACCATTCGCGGATTGCCGGCATCTTGGAAACACCGCCGGTCAGAAACAGAAGCTCGGGAGGAGCGCCGGAGATCGATTCCTTCACATCCTTCAGCGAGTTCATGAACACTTCCCTGAACGAAGCCCCGTCCAGTTTCTTGCTGCTGCCGTTTTCCATATGGTCCGCGATCGACGCATCCATCTCAATGCTTAGTCTCACCGGCGGAAAAGAATGGCGGATCAGCACCGATTCCCTGCAGGGATGGTCCTTGAAATACTCCGTATCGGAATAATATTTTTCCTTGAGCCGGCGGCACGCAAACTCGCAATAGTTCTTCCAGGGCTCCGATTCCTCAAAGATCTTCCGGATCTTCCGGGAGTTGCCGGAGTGCTCGATCGCATAGTTCAGAAGCAGCTCATCCATGACACCGCCGCCGAGGTACACTTCTCCTCCGGTCTGAATTTCCACTTCCTTGCCGTGGTTGATATAGGCAAAGTCGGTTGTGGAAGACCCGATATCCACGACAAGGGTCGGCTGAACGAGAATGTTGTATCCCACCTGAAGATGTTTGGACTGGCAGGCCGAAATCAATGCGGCTCTTGACTCCGAGATGATCTTGACGGGCGGATAGCCGACACGCTCAAAGATGGAGCGGTAGCGCTCTCTGTCGTTGAGACTCCATCCGGCGGGGCAGCCTACGTAAAAACACGAACTGTCATCATTGCGCAGAAGATTTCCGCCGGCATACAGGGCGCCGAGCACCCCCGCCGCAAAACTGCGGACATCCTGCTCGACGGAGCGGTCTTTCAGAAAGTTTGACTTGAAGCGGAGTTTCCGCTTTCTCGCATCCTTGGCATAGCAGGCGTTCTCCCCGATCAGAAGCGTACCGTCGGACAGCGCCGCATAGGCCGTAATGAAACTGCGGTTGCCTTCGATCTCGATGATCGTGGGAGGTATTTCACTGTTTTTTTCCAACAGGGAGACAGCGGATTCCGCATCTCCCAGATCAAATCCGTAAAAGCGTTTCATAGATAGTCCCCGGAGACGACTCCCTTTTTCAATAGCCGGCCGTCTTTGACCAGTGCCGGCCGGATCGTCTCATGCCTTTCTCCCGGAATCACATCAAACCAGCTGCGGACATCATCGCTGTATTCCACGGCTTCGATCCCCTTCTGATGCAGGTAGAACGGCACCTTGGAAACCTGGTCCAGAGCATACTCCCCGTCCCGGGCAAGAGAAGCTTCGAGAAGGTCGCTGTAGAAGGCAAGATCCGCTTTGCTTTCCGAAGGATCCTGCATCTTCTGTTCTTCATCCATGCGCTTTGCGGAAAGGGCATCCGCAATATTCCGGTCAGCGACAAGAAGTACTCCGTGCATGACCCGGTAAATCTTTTCGGCGCTGATGTGCGGTTCTGCTTTCAGCTGTTTTTCGCTGTAGACAGCCTTGGTCTTTTTGCGGAAGAACAGGCCGGAAAGAAACAGGCAGACCAGGCCGGCGATAAAGGAAATCGCCGCAGCCGGCATGGAAAAACTCTTCTGCAGTACCTGATCGCTGCCGCCGAAGTACAAAAGAGATGCGCAGGCAAGCACAACGCCGGTAAGCAGCAGAAGAACTGCTGGCAGAGATACCTTCTTTTTTTCATCATTCAGAAGCTTGCCGCCCTGTTCCCAGATTTTGATATCTCCGAGGCAATCGACCAGCCCGGCGGCCATCCGTGCTGTCTGCAAAATCATCGCGGCACATCTTCGCTCATAGTCGTCTTCGCACTGTTCGTTGTATTCGTAAAGAAGCCGGTCATATTCCGACTCAATCAGCGGGATCACCTTTTCCGGGGTACTCGCCTGTTTTAACGAGGCCAGGAAGCGTTCCCGGTCTTTTTCAAGACAGCTCTGCAGGTTCATATGAATTACCGTTTTATTTCCCTTTTATCCCCTGCGCGGGGAATTCCTGCTCTTATTATATAAAAAAGTCCGCCGTCTCTTTCCAAAAGATTCATATATCCAGTCGCTTTGAAGAGAAAAAGAGAGCCGTCTCTGTGTCGCTTCCTGCTGCTGGTCTGCCTGTCATATGATCCGCGGCATCAGAAAGACACCGGAAGAAATCACCGAACCGTTCATCATAATCATCAGCAGAGACTCCTGTCAGAAACAGGAAATATATAAAAAATACAGCATCACTGCGAAAAAAAACGCAGCGAAAGACACATGGTTCTTCCGTTGCGGATTTTCATAATGATATGGCAGAATTATGACGTAAACTTTGAACACTGATACCAATAAAGCACAGTTCATGTTCGAGAGGAAAAAAGATGGCAAAAGACAGGGATCATATACATAAATACATTCTTTCTCCGATGTATGCACTGCGCGGCTGGAATCTTCTTCCCTATGCTGTTCAGGCCCGGTTTGTCCCTCACACCGAGTTTCTTGAAAAAGAGCCATTTGAGCTTATGAAGAAGTGCGACGGGAAAACCGAACTGCGGATGAATGAGCTGAGCGAAGAACAGCATCAGCTCCTGGAGCGATGGCTGCGCGGAGGATTCATCCATGAAGCAGCCCCCGGTGACACATTACTTCCGATCCAGGAATATCAGTTCTTTCCGGTCCGCTTCAAGGAGGAGGTGCAGTGGTCGATTACCGGCAGATGCAATTACAGGTGCCGGCATTGTTTCATGTCCGCCCCGCATGCGGCTCAGGGAGAGCCCTCCTGGCAGGAGCTTATGCATATGCTGGACAGCTTTGAGCGCTGCGGCATTCACGCGGTGAACCTCACCGGCGGAGAGCCGATGGTGCGGAAGGATTTCTGGCAGCTTGTGGATGAAATTCTGAGCCGACAGATGATCATCCCGACGCTCTACTCCAATGGTGCTCTCATCACGGATGAGTTTCTGGACCAGCTGGATCTGCGCGGCATGAGGCCGGTGATTCAGTTCAGTTTTGACGGGGTGGGAAGTCATGACTGGATGCGCGGTGTACCGGGAGCGGAACGCGCGGTCAATGAGGCAATGAAACGCTGCCGGGACAGAGGCTTCCGCTTCAGCGCTTCCATGGTGGTTTTCCGGGAGAATCTCGGCAGTATCCGGGAAACCGTAAATCATCTTGCGGCCCTGGGCTGTGAGGGACTCAAAATCGGCAGAGCCACCCCGCAGGGAGAATGGCTGAACGAGAAAGAGCACTATCTGAGCAATGCGGAACTGTATCAGGCATTTCTCGGCTATATCCCGGAGTATTTCGAGGACGGCACCCCTATGAGCATCGATCTTTCCGGCATGTTCAACTATGTGAAAGACGATGAAACAAGAAGAGGATCCTTCTTTGAGAAGGACATCCCGGAAGAGCTGTTCCATAAGCGGCTGATGTGCGGTCATGTCCGGCGCGGCATGTATGTCAGCCCGCAGGGATTTGTTTTGCCCTGCATGAGCATGGTCGGCTCGCCGATTGAACACCTGTTTCCGAACCTTCTGGAAACCCGGCTTGAGCGAATCCTGAACGGAAAGTCTCTGTATATGGAGATCATCAATTACCGGATCAGCGATTATATGGAACATCAGCCGGATTGTCAGAAATGCAGATATCGGCAGCTGTGCTGCGGCGGCTGCCGGGCGATTGCCCTGGAGACCACACCGACCGATTATCTTGGAAAGGATATGTCGGTCTGCGAATACTATCTCGGCGGCTGGATGGAAAAGAAAGACGCCTTGATGAAAGAACTGCGGAAAAAATACATGCAGGCATAGCCCGCAATACAGACCGAATCGGAATGCGTTCTGCGTATGTTATAGTGGTAAAGAAAGGAGAACATGATATGTATATTAAACTGAATGAAGAGATAAAAAAACAATTGATGGAAACAAAGTCGCCAGAAGATGTCAAAGCATTAATGGATTCCTATCATATCGTTCTGAGTGATGAGGAAGCACGGGATCTGTATGAAGACATGCAGGACGGAATCATCGGAGCGGACAAGCTTTCGGCGGAAGAAATCGAGGTTATTCAGGGAGGCCGCGACTACATAAAAGACGGCTGCTGCGCAACGGTGGAATATGACAGCTGGTGCGGAAAGAACGACAGCTGCATGTTAATCTGGGTGAGATACGATCATGCTCCGGTGCTTTCATCCTGTCCGTACTGCTACGAATACCTCGGCAGTTACGGGTACCACAAAATCAAAGGAACCAAATACGCAAAATTCAAATGTCCCAAATGCAAGCGGGAGTTCAGCAGAACACCGACCGGCGGAATATCAGAGATCAAATAACAACAAAACCACAATCGGATCATCAGGCATTTCAGGAAATTCTGAAATGCCTTTTTCATCTTTTTCTGACGATGCACATTTTCTTTGGAAACGGGAATAAAAAAAGACAGGTACGGGTTGCAGCGCTCTGGCTGAGCGGAATATCCGGAAGGATCCGGACTTCGTACCGGTCTTTCGGCAGTAAGGAACTGTAAAATAATAACCTAAGCAACTTGTTGAAATGCATATCACAAATTTGATATAATATTATTTACTGAATTTTTGAACTTTTCCAATCATTTGACACCGCCATTTCTCTTCCGTTTTAATATCATTATGAAC
>JAFWCM010000281.1 GCA_017536885.1 Solobacterium sp. | reverse complement strand
CGGCCGGCACACAGTTACTGAATGCCGAAGCGCCGTATAACGAACGGTGCGTATGGCGGGCGGAAGGACGGAAAGAAAAAGGAGGAAACCGGTTTGTTTCCTCCTGCTCGATTTACCAGACGAAGATTCTGTTTTCTTTCGGAAGATACATCGTGTCGCCTTCTTTTACATCATATGTTTCCAAAAATCTGTCAAACTGCTGCACGATCACATTGACCCGCAGATAGTCCAGCGGATGAGGATCGTTTTTCAAAGCATCCAGATCTTTTTCATAAGAAGAAAGCCAGAAATTATTCTCTGCGTAATTGCGGAAGAAAGCATCATAATCAAAGTTTTCTGTTTTTTCAGCTATTCTCATGATTGCTTCAAAACCGGTGAGATCTGCTGTTGCTTCCACACTGATGGAGGCACCGTTCACATGATAGCCGTCAAACGGAACGATCTGATCAAAATATGATTCCAGTTTGTTTATCCGTTCTTCAAAGTGTTTCAGATCTTCCTCTGAAAAAATGGAATTCATGTGTCCGTCTTTGTCAAACTGTGCCCCCAGCGCATCAAATCCATGACTCATTTCGTGGGCAAGAACTGTTCCTATATTTGCGTACAGTTCTTCCTGGGTAAATCCTTTTTCATAATCATATTGTTCCATCCATCCGAGAGAGAACAGAACTGCGTTGATTTCCCGGATGTTCTTGGCGTTGTTCTCCAGAATGTCCCAGTTGCGCCAGGCTTCTATTTCCGGATCCAGACTGGCATCAAGAAGAGCGATCGTCTCTTCCTCTTTCTGACGCTTCAGTTTTCCGGCAATGGCGGCGATGTCATCCTGACTGAAATCAATATTGCTGTAATCAACGATTGTTTTGTCCGGATACAGTGCATAGAATTTCATTGTCTCTACTTTTTCGATTGCTTTCTGTCTGCTTTCTTCGGAAAGCCATTCTTTGTTTTTCAGCATGTCGATATATTCGGACTGAATCTTCCGGAACAATTCCACTGTCTGTTTTTTCAGAGGACCAGCATCATATCTTGCAAGATAGGAATTGCCGAGGGCGAAGGTGAGATCCCGCCGCAGAAAGAGATATACCACCTCTTCAGTATCCAGTTTTTCACTTCCGTCTGCCAGGCTGCCTGACATTTCCCGGTTGATCCGATGCCAGAACGCATCATAATCAAGATACCAGTCATTTTCGAGAACATAGCTGACCAGCAAATAATTCTTCATCTTCTCGAGATTCTCTTCTGTATAGAAATCTGCGACATACGGGAGATACCCGTTTTCCTCATACATGAATTGTGTTTCATTTCCGAATCCTCTGGCTTTGAGAATGGGAATAATCGGATAGTCTTTCATCGTTTCAGCAATCTGGTTCAGATCTGCATGTGCATATGTCTGAACATATTTGCCCGAAAGAAGATCAGACATGGGAATCTGTCCGCCGGCCATCAGTGTCTCCATTTCGAAGAAAGAATCAAAAGCATGTTTGGCGTCTTCCTCACTGAAATCCAGTTCCTTGAGAACGTGTTTTACTTCTTCCTCTGCGGCTTCCAGCTTGTGCTGTGATGACTCGGAGCGATCGGTATATGCATCTACTTCTCCCAGCAGCATGTCCACAGCCGGAAAGAGATAAAGCATGACGATATAGTCTTTGCCCGGTGTTTCAGTCAAACCCGTATCTGCATTGGGAGACATCTTCAGAAACAGCGGAACATCACGGCTGCGGTCAGAATCTGAGAGAAAGGCAGACAGTTCCTTGAGCGAAGTGATGCCCTGAATATCTTCGACGACTCTGCGCAGCGGCTCGGCGCCGATTTCGTTGCGATGGTCCCAGTCCATGAAAGATCTGTAATACTGCTGAACAAGTTCCATTTCGTGCGTATCCGCTTTCTCATCGGTCAGAAATGATCTGACTTTTTCGGCGATCTTCTGCTGCACGTTTCTGGTGCCGCGTCCGCCGGCAAGGATGGCCTCGTAATTTACGGAAAGATAATAATCTTCCGCCGGCGATACCTGCATGCCGGGCGTGATGTTTTCCGGAATCTGAGAATCGATCCAGGGAGATCCTCCGCCGGATTTGCTGGATGAAACGGAAGCAGTTTCGGCCGGAGCTTCGGATGCGGGCTGTACAGAAGGAACAGCGGCAGGGGCTGCGGGTTCCTGATGTGCGGCAGAACCTGCACAACCGCTTAATACAAGCATTGCCGTCAGACTGCAGGAAACAAACGTTTTGAATTCTGAATTCATGACTGATATCCTTTCAGTATGGATAATACGGAGACAATAAGAAGTAAATATTCGGTTTATTTCCGGTTTGTCTGAACTTCTGATGTCATTATCATTATTAGCAAAGCGACAATGCATCTGTCAAAACAGCGTTCCGTCAAACGGTTCTCATATTCTGAATCCCGCAGTGCAAAAAGGTCTTCTTTTCCTTCACCGCGTACCGGCAGTCCTTCCGGCAGAACCAGTTCCTTCTTTCAATGAGCATCGGTGATGAAAGGAACCTTTTCTATTCATGCATGTAAACCCAATGGGTTTTATCATAAATTCAATAAAAGCCGATAGTCATGCGAGATTATCGGCCTGTAGAAGTCCTGGTGAATTATTCGGGTTTCATTATCTCGGCATTTCTTCCGTGGCACTGGTTCTTGGAAAACCGGGAAAGGTTCCGGCAAGTCTGGTATATGTTCTGAGCCTTGCGGCAGGCTTTCTTTCCGGCTTTCTTCTTTTTGAAGTGATTTCCCGGATTCCGTTTTTCCGATGGGCAGTGCTTGGTATTACCGGTAAAAATGACAGGGGGAAGAAACATGTTTCATGACAATCTTGTTCAGCTTCGCAAAATGAAGAAAATGACCCAGGAAGAGATTGCCGGAGAACT
>JAFWCM010000280.1 GCA_017536885.1 Solobacterium sp. | reverse complement strand
TGCCAGCGGGCGGAAAACACTGTATTCAATGGTATTCATAAAAACCCTCTTTCCCGTTTTGAATATTATATACTGTTGCTTGCAAAGCGAGGAAACACTGATGAAATTATGTGCCATAGCGGCGGAATACAATCCCTTTCATACGGGACATGCCTACCATATCGAAGAAGCGAGAAAAAAGAGCGGATGTGATCTCATCATGGCCGTCATGTCGGGAGACTTTGTGCAGCGGGGAGAACCCGCGGTGGCAGACAAGGTGACCCGGGCCGTAACGGCGGTGAAAAACGGCGCCGACATCGTTGTGAGTCTCCCCTATCTTTTCTCCACCCAGTCGGCTTCCGTGTTCGCCCATGGCGCGGTCGAAATCATGAAGGCGGCGGGAGCGAGCCACATCGCCTTCGGCAGTGAATGCGCCAACCTCGAAAACCTTCTCGAGATTGCGGAAACCCCGATCAATCCCGATCACCTGCAGGAAAACCTCGATGCCGGCATGGCCTTTCCCAAAGCCTACAGCCTGCTCACCACCTCGATGAAACCCAATGACATCCTGGCGGTCTGTTATCTTAAGGAGATCGCCGGCACCGGCATCACCCCCGTGCTCATCCCCCGCACCAGCGACTATGCGGATGACACCCTGAAGCCGGTAAGCTCGGCCCTTGCGGTCCGCAGGGCGCTGAAGGAAGGAAACTCCGTAGCCGGGGTCACGCCGATGACGGAGCTGGAAGATGCCTTCATCCCCTGGATGGAGCGCTATTATCCCTATCTGCGCACTTCCCTTCTTCTGACCGACCGGAACATCCTTTCGGAATATCTTCTCTTTTCCGAGGGCATCGAAAATCATCTGAAGGAAAAGGCAAAGGCCTGCAGCACCTGGCAGGAATTCCTCTCTGCCGCCACGACCTACCGCTACACCGCAAGCCGCATCCGCAGAACATGCCTGCAGGCGATGATCCAGATGCGGAAGGAAGAGGTGAAGCGTTTGCCGGCATTCGATACGATCCAGGTGCTCGCCTTCAATGACGCCGGCAAGGCATGGCTTCATGACATGCGCAAAAAAGAGGTGCGCATCGTCAGCCGCTTCGCCCGCATTCCCTATCCCTGGCGGGATATCGAATTCCGCAGTGCCCTTCTGTACACCTCCGTCTTCGAAGAAGAAAAACGCCGCGAAATCCTGAAACGGGAAATCGGCGGCGCCGTATATGTGAAGTAATCAGATCGAACGTCCGAGCCGCTCGAGATCTTCCTTGATCTTGGTGGTGGAGATGCCGGCGGTACGGGGAAGATAGATGACCTCGCAGTATTCCTTCAGTTCATCAAACTTTCCTGCCCAGTCATCTCCCATCACAAAGGTATCCACCCGGAATTCCTTAATGTCGCTGACCTTCTGTTCCCAGGTGTTCTCGGGAATCACGAGGTCGACATAGCGGATCGCTTCCAGCATGGCCTTTCTCTCCTCATACGGGTGATAGGCATTCTTGTTCTTGCCGGCATTGAACTCATCGGAGGACAGGCCGACAATCAGATAGTCTCCCAGGGCCTTCGCCCGCTGAAGCAGACGGATATGGCCCCAGTGCAGAAGATCGTAGGTTCCGTAGGTAATCACTCGTTTCATAGTTTTCTCCGCATCGTTTTTCAAAAAAGACAGGGACAACCCTGCCTTTTGCTTTCTCTTACTCCGCCAGCTGAACGTTGGTGTAAACCTTGTTTACATCATCCGCATCATTCAGCATGTTCATGAGCTTGTTGTACGCTTCCACCTCTTCCGGATCGGAGAGCGTCACATACTCATTCGGCAGCATCGTCACTTCGCAGGTCTCGAATTCCACACCCGGAATCAGTTTTTCGATCGCATCCTGGGCTTTGGAGAAATCGGAGAACGCAGTCTTGACCATCATGACGCCGTCTTCGACGGAAAGATCCGAAACATCGACATCAGCTTCCATCATCGCATCGAGCATCGCCTCTTCATCCTCATACGGGAAATAGAACAGACCGCACTGCTCGTAGTTGAAGCTGACGGCACCGGCATTGGCGAGCTTGGCGCCCTTGCACTTGTTGAACACCGTCTTGACTTCGGTGTAGGCGCGGTTGGTATTGTCGGTCAGACAGTCCACGATCACCGTGCTGTTTCCCGGGCCGAAACCTTCATACCGGCACTCGGTATAATCTTCTCCGCCGCCGCCTTTCGCTTTGTCGATCGCACGCTTGATGACATCGGCAGGCACCTGATTGGATTTCGCTTCCTTGATCTTGCGGGCAAGCGCCAGGTTCATATCAGGATCAGGAACGCCGGATTTTGCGGCAATGTAAAGTTCCTTGCCGAAGCGTGAATAGAGTTTTGACTTCATTGCGGCTGTCTTCGCCATAGAAGCAGCACGCACCTCATGAGCTCTTCCCATAAATAACTATCCTTCTTTCAGTATTTTTGACTGAAGTATTATAACAAACCGGTGCAGAATTGTGAAGAATCTCACAGTACTCCTCCGTCCGTCATGGTAAAATTCCCTTACAGAGAAAGAAATGATATGTCAGTTTATGTAATCAGCGATCTTCATGGCTGTTATGAGGAATTCATGGCCATGCTCGAAAAGATTTCCTTCAGCGGCTACGATGAGCTCTATATCGCCGGCGACATCTGCGACCGGGGAAAAGAGCCGATCAGACTTCTCAGAACCATCATGGAGATGAAAAACGCGCATCTGATTTTCGGCAACCACGATATCTGGCTGGCGAGATATGCGCCCGATCTCATCACCGGCAAGAAGCACCCCTCCCATCTCTATTTCCTCGGCAATGACTTCCGCACCTGGCTCTATCTCAATGGCGGCACCGTCACGATGGATCAGTTCATGGATCAGAGCATGCCGGTCTGTCATGACATGCGGAAATACCTCGAAGACAACCGCCGCTTCTATCAGGAGCTGACGATTCTGGGAAAGAAATACCTCATCGTGCATGCGGGTCTCGGCAGTTACTGTCAGGCCGGCATCCATATCAGCGAAGTGCCGGAATACGAGCTGGTCTGGCCTCATATCGGTCTCGATGACAACCCGTTTGAAGATGTCACGATGATCGTCGGCCACTATCCCACCTTCCTCTACGGAAGCCGGTATGAGGGAAAAATCGCCCACGGAAAGAATCTGATTCACATCGACTGCGGCTGCGTCTACGGCAGAACCCTTGGCTGCATCCGCCTCGATGACCTGAAGGAATTCTACGTGGAAAGCACCTATCCGAAAGTCTGACAAGGGATGATCCATCATAAAACACTGCAAAAAGCAGTGTTTTCATATGCCGTCTGCGGCTTATTTCACATTCCGGTCAATCCAGGTTTCGATGAGATCCACCATATGATTCCGGGCGGAAACATAGGGTCTTGGCTCGAAGGTCTTTGCCTGTTCGATATAAGGCGTGATGTCGTCGAGATCCTTCATGTAGATCAGATACCCTTCCTTCTCAAACGCCTCGAGCAATTGGGTCTGGTGGTCGTTGACGTGTTCCCCGTATTCCTTCCGCCTTGCGGCACCGAGGATCTTCTTGCCCAGGGACAGTGCGGTGAAGATCGTTCCCGCCCCGCCGTGGGTCACGATGAGATCGGCCTGGTTCATATAATCCGCAAACTGATTCCGGTCGATATAGGGAAAGATTTCGATCCGTTTGCTTTCGTATTTCGTAAAACCGGACTGCACCACCACCCGTTCGGTGATCGTCCCTGCTTCAACCGCTTTTTCCACTGCTGTGATCAGCCGGTCAAACGGCTTGTCATTGGTTCCGAGCGTCACAAATATCATCAGAAAATAAACCCTCCGTATACCGCATTGGGATAGACTTTCAGCATGCTCTTCCACTGCACGATGAAGAGATCCGCAATCGGATAGACCATCTTCCCGGCCATCGTCGGTGTGGTCGCATTGGCAACCGTCTCGATCCAGATCACCTTCTTCTTGAAGAAATGGGCAATCCGGCACATCGGCACCGCCGTGTGAGTGCCGGTGGTGATGATCACATCCGGATTCCACTTCCGGAAGTAATGCAGAGACTTCACGATGTTGGCGGAAAAGTGAAATGCATAGGTCAGCGGCTGCGACTTACTGCCATATGGCACAAAGGCAACCCGGTCCTTTCCGTAGGTATCGCGCAGCGAAAGATTGGATGGATTATCCTCGGTGATAATATGAAAGTCACACTGCTCAAACATCGGTGACAATTGCAGCAGCTCACTGAGGTGGCCACCGGTGCTGGAGATGAAAAGTATCCTTGTTTTCCTGTCCATAAAAAAATCCTGAGATGTATTTCTACAACTCAAGATTATACCCTCTTCCGCCATGCAGAAGTATGTTTTCATGATTTTATGTTCGCTGAAATCGAAGAACCGGAACCCGGCGGTCATTGCACTGCCGCAATGGATTTCAGATTCCCAGCACCTTCTCAAGAAAATCAATGGTGCGGGGATGTTTCGGACTGCGGAAGATCTCTTCCGGAGTCCCCTCTTCGATGATATAGCCGCCGTCCATGAACAGCACCCGGTCGGCCACTTCCATCGCAAAGCCCATCTCATGGGTGACGATGACCATCGTGATGCCTTCGACCGCAAGATCCTTCATGACCGCGAGCACCTCACCGATCATCTCCGGATCAAGAGCAGACGTCGGTTCATCAAACAGCATGATATCCGGATTCATGCACAGGGCCCGCGCGATCGCAATCCGCTGTTTCTGACCGCCGGAGAGCTGGTTGGGATAGACATCGGCCTTGTCGAGCAGGCCGACCCGTTCCAATAGCTGTCTGGCCCTGGCCTCCGCTTCTGCCTTAGTGGCTTTTTTGAGATCCACCGGGGCAAGCGTCAGGTTTCGCATGACATTCATATTCGCGAAGAGATTGAAGTGCTGAAACACCATGCCGATATTTTCCCTCGCCTTGTTGATATTGACGGACTTGTCGGCGATGTTCTGTCCGTCGATGATCACATTGCCGCAGGTGATCTCCTCAAGGCCGTTGAGACACCGTAAGAATGTGGACTTGCCGGAACCGGAAGGTCCGATGATCACGACCACCTCGCCCTTTACGACATCGGCAGACACCCCTTTGAGCACTTCCAGATCATGGTAACTCTTGTGAAGGTTCTCCACATGGATCATGACTCTGGAAGGATCAGCGCTCTTCTTCCGGATCCTTTCATGAACCGGCTTCAGGTTCAGTGTCCCGGTGTTGTTTTCATGCATATCTGCCACGGTTCAGCCTCCTTTCCAGAAGCTTTGCGACCCTCTGCAGGATCAGAATCACAACGAGATACATCACGGCAACGATCGTCCAAACCTCAAAGGACTTGAAGGTGATCGCTATGACATTCTGCGCTTTGTTCACGAGCTCCGGAAAACCGATCACCGAAAGGATCGAGGTATCCTTCAGGGTGATGATGAACTGGTTGACGATGCTCGGAATCATGTTTCGTATCGCCTGCGGGAATACCACCCGGTACATGGAACGCCACCACGAAAGTCCGAGACTCCTCGCCGCTTCCATCTGTCCGGGATCGATCGACTGAATGCCGGCCCGGATGATCTCTGCCATATACGCCCCGCAGTTGAGGGAGAGGCAGAGCGTTCCCGCCGCAAGGGAAGAAAGCGTGATGCCCGCATGCAGATACTGATTCAGGGCATAGGGAACGCCGATGTAGATAAAGAAGGCAAGCACGATCATCGGAACGCCGCGGATGAGATTGACATACACCAGCGCGACCGCATTCAGAATGCGGTTTTTCACCACACTCATAAGACCGAAAATAATGCCGAGGATACACCCGAAAAACAGTCCCAGAAGGGAAAGAAGCAGGGTCTGTCCCAGTGCCTGCAGAAAGAACGGTTCGTAATTCGTTAATATATCTCTCATATGCCTGTCCTGTTAAAAAACCAAGGGCATCCCGGCACTGCCGGGATACCCGAAGAATTCCTTTCTGTTAAATCCGGTTATCCGAGGTATTTCGCGATAATCTTATCGTATGTGCCGTTCTTTCTGATATTCGCCAGTCCGGCATTGAAGAGGTTCACCAGCTCCCGTTTGTCAGGATTGAAGACGGCAAATCCGTAGGAAGCCGGCTGGTTCTCCGAACCATCCACATATTTCATGGTGAGATCACCGGTCTGGATGCTGTACTTCAGAATCGGCGTATCATCGAAGCAGGCATCCGCCTGGCCGCCCATGACCTGCTGGTACATATCCGGCGAAGTGGAGACGCGGGTAACCGTAAAGCCGATCGACTCGCTGAGCGAGGTGGCATACTGATCGCTCATGGTTCCGTTTTTTACGACGACATTCTTCCCCGCAAGATCATTGACGCTCGCAATCGGCGAATCGGCCGCTACCGCCATGCCCTGGGTTGCCTCGTAATAGCCGTCGGAGAAGATCCAGCCGGAATCCATTCTCTCCTGGGTGATGGAGGCACCGGCGATCATGCCGTCGGCCTGCCCTGCCTGGCATTCCGCAATCGCCGCATCCCAGCCGATATAGTGGAGATCATAGGTAAAGCCCTGGTCTTCGGCAATCGCCTTGAGGATATCCATGTCAATGCCGGCAATATTGCCGTCTTTGTCTTCAAACTCAAACGGACTGAATCCCTTGTCGGTAGCAATCGTGAAGTGTTTTTTCCCTGATGTGTCGGTCGCGGACGAAGACTGACCGCAGGCTGCGAAAAGACTCACCGCCGAAACGGCAAGCGCTGCTGACAAGACTCTGTACATTCTGTTTTTCATAGTGCTATTCCTCCCGAATTAATATGAAATTGTTTTCATTAATCAGAAATCAAACATCTAATATTTCAGAAAACAGTTTCACACGGGACAATTCTACTAGAAACGGTTTTATCTGTAAACGGCTGTGCCTGAATATTGATAATTGCAAGTTCATTACCAGGGTGCGGAACAACTCCTGTTTTTTACAGCGCATACGTATCTGCCGCATTCATGAAGCGCACTGTCACCTGCCCGGATCAGTTCAGATCCGGTTTCTGTGATCAGGTATTTCATAAAGCAGCTGACCGCATTCTGATCCGCAAAAACAAAGGACCAGCAAACGCTGATCCTCTGTCTTTTGGCTTTGTGATCCGGTTTCTGAAAGAACTCAGGCGGTCACGGATTTTACAAGTGCGAGAACATCTTCCATGGTGTCGCACTCAACAGCCTTGTCAGCCATCTCCTTCATCTTTTCATAGCTGAGGGAGTTGATCAGCTGACGGGTGCGTAGAATCGAGGTTGCGCTCATGGAGAACTCATCGAGTCCGAGTCCGAGCAGCAGCGGAGCCGCAAGCTCATCGCCTGCCATCTCACCGCACATGCCGCACCACTTGCCGTTCTTGTGGGCGCCGTCGATCGTCATCTTGACAAGACGCAGGATGGACGGGTTCAGCGGCTGATACAGATAGGAGACCGGCTCGCTCATACGGTCGGCAGCCATCGAGTACTGAATCAGGTCGTTGGTGCCGATGGAGAAGAAGTCCGCATATTTGGACAGCTGATCGGCGAGAACCGCAGCTGCCGGGATTTCGATCATACAGCCGACTTCGACATCGTCCGCAACCTTGACGCCTTCGGCGATCAGTTCGGCTCTTGCCTTGTCATAGCATTCCTTGGCGTCCTTGAATTCCTGAACGGTGGCGATCATCGGGAACATGATGCAGAGCTTGCCGTAGACGCTGGCACGGAGAAGAGCTCTCAGCTGGGTGCGGAAGACATCCTTGCGGATCAGACAGAATCTGACGGCACGGACGCCGAGGAACGGGTTCATCTCCTCTGCGAACTCATAGTAGTTGAGCTTCTTGTCACCGCCGATATCCAGTGTGCGGATGACGACCGGCTTGCCGTTGAGGCCTTCGAGAACCTGCTTGTATGCGGCGAACTGGGTGTCTTCATCGGGGAAGTCATCCTCGCTCTTCATATACAGGAATTCGGTACGGAAGAGACCTACGCCCTCACCGCCGTTTTCATTGACGCCTTCGACATCCTTCGGGCCGCCGATGTTTCCGACCAGGAGTACCTTGTGGCCATCGGTGGAAACGGACGGTTCATTCCTGAGCGCCTTCAGCGCTTCCTTTTCCTTCAGATACTTCTCGCCCATCGCGGCATATTCTGCCTTCTGCTCTTCGGTCGGGTTCAGAATGACATTGCCGTTGATCGCATCGAGGATGACCTCATCCCCTGCCTTGGCGGCATCGAGAATGCCCTTGACGCCGACGACTGCCGGAATCTCGAGAGATCTTGCCATGATGGCGCTGTGGCTGGTACGGCCGCCGATTTCGGTAGCGAAGCCCTTGGCGAATTCCTTGTTCAGGGATCCGGTATCACTCGGGGTGAGATCCTTGGCAACGATGACTACCGGGGTATCGAGGGTTGCGAGATTGGGAATGACCTTGCCGCAGAGGTTGCATTCAAGACGGAAAGTAACATCCTTGATGTCCGCGGCGCGCTCTTTCATATAGGCGTCTTCCATGGACTCAAAGATGGAAATCATCATGTTTGCGACCTGCTCGGTGGCATATTCCGCATTGACCAGGTTATTCACGATCGCTTCTTCGATCTGGCCGCGGAGTTCGGGATCACTTGCCATCATCAGATGGGCGTCGAATACTGCCAGTTCTTCGGGCGCGAGAGATTTGGAAGCGACTTCCTTGATCTTTTCGATATCCTGAACGGTCTTTGTAAATGCGGCATCCAGCTTTGCCAGTTCAACCACAGGATTGGATTCCCTCATCTGAATGTCGAGCACGGGCTGTTCGAGTTTGTAAACCTTTGCGATTGCGATACCTTGTGAAGCGGCAATTCCTTTAAGCATGATTGGTTTTTTCCTCCTTAAAATTATGCATTCGTCATGCATCGATTTACAGCATCCTCTACGTCCCTGATTGTTCTGCAGGAAAGAAGCCGGGAATCGTCCAGAGCGATTCCGTAGGTTTCTTCCACTTTCAGCATGAAATCCAGCACTTCATATTCCTTCATTCCCATCTCCTGAAACGTCATTTCAGGCGTAACGGGGCCGGGGATATTCTTGTACCGGGATGCCAGCTGTAAGAGAGTCAATGATCGGTCCATACAGGATACTCCATGCAAAAATTCTATCATTAATACGGACTATAAGTCCAGTTTGTCAAAAAACTCGGAAAGTGCTTTTTTTCTCATGCTTTCAAGCTGGGAGTACCGGAAATAGAGATACATCCAGCAGTGTGCGGAGGGCTCGAAATACTCCCCCTTGATTAACATCCGCGTTTCGCTGCAGCACATTCCCAGCGTCATATTGACGCGGCTTACGAAGGAGCGGTCGCTCTCGATCTGCTCTTCATCGAACAGCGAGGGATCTGCCTCCGCCTGTTTCAGCCGTCCGGCTGCGGTGATGTACGATTCGGAAATGTACTTCATGATCACTTTCTGATTCATGATATTTTTTTCTTTCTGACTTTTCGTTCTCTGATAACTCATTTTTAATTCCCCCTTCCCAAAGGATGCAATGCATCCATCCAGGCGCCCCTGTGCGTCAGGGTGCGCGTACTAAAAATGCGTTATTGGAATTGCCTTCCCGAACAATAAAAAACCTGCGGCATCTGTCGCATTCCCGTTTTCCGCTTACGGATCCGACCCGGCGATAATAAAAATACGGCCCATCATTTGCCTTCAGCCCCCTTCATCTGTAAACTAATCATATACTTTCCGGATCGATAAGAAAACCGGGATGCGATAAAATCTTTTTTGAAAGTGAGGAATTCTTTCACGAACCCACCGGGCAAGCCCGGGGGATTGATGCGTAAGCATCAATTCCGTAGTGAATAGCCTACGTGCTTCGGGCACTACGTTGTTTGAGTGATAACACCTCGGGATGTAATACCTAGTCCCCCGCTCTGTTGTCCGGTATTAAAAGTTCCAATGGGTAGGAACGGTGTGCCGGATGTAAAAAGC
>JAFWCM010000279.1 GCA_017536885.1 Solobacterium sp. | reverse complement strand
GAGGTGTTTCTGCTTCATGGCATGACCGGAAGCGGAAAGACGGAAGTCTATCTGCATATGGCAAAAGAAGCTCTGGAGCAGGGAAAGCAGGTACTGATCCTGGTTCCCGAAATCGCCCTGACGCCGCAGATGATCGAACGGGTGTCGGGCCGGTTCGGCGATGCCCTTGCGATTTATCACAGCGGTCTCAACCCGCAGGAAAAATACGAACAGTACCGGATGGTGAGAAAGGGCAGGGCAAGGATTGTGGTCGGAACCCGCTCGGCCGTATTCCTGCCGTTTCAGTCCCTGGGGCTCATCGTGATGGATGAGGAACAGGACAGCTCCTACAAACAGGAGAACCAGCCTGCCTACCATTGCCGCGATATTGCGATCTGGCGGGGCAGATACCATGGCTGCAGCGTGATCCTCGGCAGTGCCACCCCGAGTCTTGAAAGCTATGCACGGGCCCTCAGGAAGGTATATCACCTGATCGAACTGCCGGAGAGAATCAATGCGAATATCCCGGCCGTGCATATCGTCTCTTTGAAGGAGTCGATGAAGAAAACGGGAGACTACATCCTGAGCGAACCCCTGAAGGAGAAGATGAGAGAACATCTCGCTTCCTATCGGCAGGTGATCCTTCTGCTCAACCGCCGCGGGTTTCACACCCTGCTTCGCTGCAATGCCTGCCAGGAGCCGATCAAGTGCGAACACTGCGACATCACGCTTTCCTACCACCACAGCGAACGGTCCCTGGTCTGCCACAGCTGCGGCTATTCGATCCGCGTGCCCAGGGTCTGTCCGATCTGCGGCAGCGTCGAGGGTTTCTCCGCCTTCGGCTATGGCACCGAGCGGCTCGAACAGGAGGTCAGAGACAGCTTCCCCGGAATCCGGGTGCTGCGCATGGATGCGGATACCGTCTCGGTGAAAAACGGCCATGAGAAGATACTGAAGAAATTCGGAAACCATGAAGCGGATGTGCTGGTCGGAACGCAGATGATCGCCAAGGGCCTGGATTATCCGGATGTGACATTGGTCGGAATACTCAACGGGGATGAAGGGCTGGCAAGAAATGACTACCGCTCGTGCGAGGTGACGTTTGATTTATTGATGCAGGCGGCGGGCAGAAGCGGAAGGGCGGGTCATAAGGGAGAAGTGGTTCTGCAGGTATTCAACCCCGATCACTATGCGATCAAAGACGCCGCCAGACAGGACTACATTTCCTTCTTTGCCGAGGAGATGAAATACCGCCGGGCTGCCCAGGAGCCGCCCTATACCTATCTCATTTCTCTGACGGCTTCCTCTTTGAAGGAAAGCGATGCGGAGCTGACCGCGACGAAATGCATGGAACTTCTGCAGGGAGAGTTCCGGGTGCTCGGAGTGATCCGGCTGCCGAAGCGGCGGGACCGGTATTTCTGCCGGATTCTTCTAAAAGGGAAGAACCTCGATGAGATGCGTTCGGCGGTGCGGAGGATGTTTGAAACGGATGCCTCCCTGAACAGAAAGGATATTCGGATTGATGTCAATCCGATGAATCTCGAATGATGATGAGTGCAAGAGAATATGCCTGGACAATCCTGCAGCGGGTGCTGCTGGAAAACGGATATGCCAACCTTCTGCTGCGATCCATGCCGAAGGAGTACTCCCGCTCTGACCGCAATCTGATTACCGAAATCGTCTACGGAACATTGCGCAATAAAAGCATGCTGGAGTTTCAGCGGAAGGATCTCGTCAAAGGAAGACTGCGGCCAAGGACTGCGGTATTGCTCGACATGTCGGTCTATCAGATTTTATATCTCAGCCGCATTCCGGCTTATGCCGTGATCGATGAAGCGGTGAGCCTTGCGCAGAAAAAGGAGAAGGGATTTGTCAACGCCGTGCTGAGAGCGATCGCAAAGCGGGGAGAAGTAAAACCCGAACAGGACGGCAGCCTTGAGACCCTGGCGATCGAAACAAGCCATCCGCTGTTTTTGCTGAAATTATGGACGGCGCATTACGGAAGGGAGACCGCCGAAGCGATCGCAAAACACAGCCAGCAGCGGCCGAAGATGTACGGACGCCTCAATACGCTGAAATGCAGAAAGGAAGAACTCGATGATCCCGGGATCACCTGGCTTGGCGAAACGTGCTTTGCCTGTGACGGGGTGCTCAGCGAAACCGAGTGGTTCCAGGAAGGAAAGGTTCTGATTCAGGACCGCTCTTCCCAGATGGTGGTTGAGCTGCTTGACGCACATGCAGGCATGAAAGTGCTGGATCTCTGCGCTGCCCCGGGAACCAAGACGCAGCAGATTGCATGCATGATGGAAAACCGGGGCGAGATCACCGCTCTCGATCTTTATCCCGAGCGGGTGGGGCTGATTGAACAGCTGATGGAAAAAACCGGCGTTTCGATCGTGCGCTGCCTGGCAAGAGACGCCTCGGTATTAAGCGAAGAATTTGCGGAAGAATCGTATGACCGGGTTCTGGCCGATGTGCCGTGTTCCGGACTTGGCGATCTGTCCCACAAGCCCGAGATCCGCTTCCGCGTAAGCCCGGAGTCGATCGATGAACTCGCTGCCCTGCAGAAGAGAATTCTGAACCGCGCCGCGGGCCTGTTGAAAAGAGGGGGAATTCTTGTCTACAGCACCTGTACGCTGAACCGAAAGGAAAACGAAGCACAGGTTCTTTCCTTCCTGAAAGAACACCCGGACTATGCGCTGATCAGGGAAGAAACCGTCTTTCCGATGGCGTATGACAGCGATGGATTTTACATGGCCGCCTTGCGAAAAAATTCACAGGATTAATGCGGAAATATTGAAAAAAATCAGTTTATAATAACCGTAGAACAACAGAAAAGAAAGAGGTACGTGTAATGTTTGGTTTTGGAGATATGATCGGAAAGCTCAAGAAGAGCCCGAAGAGAATTGTCTTTACCGAGGGATCTGATCCCCGCATCCTTGAAGCCGCCAGCCGGCTTCTGGCAAGTTCCTTCCT
>JAFWCM010000278.1 GCA_017536885.1 Solobacterium sp. | reverse complement strand
TGATCATATCCATCAGCCGGGAGTATTCCATCAATGGCTTACAGGATTCAAGAAGCGAATGATTTCCGCTCACATAATTAATATTAATCATTTTCACACGCACATCAACCGATGCCGATTCTTCCCCGGGCATTAATCTGCGTTCAAAGACATCGCTGAGGAGAAGTATTTCTTCTTCCGGACGAGGAGTGTTTCCGTTGTAGAAGACATAGAACCGCGGAATGGGAATCCTGTAGGGAGAAGAGAAGTGAAGGGCATTGGGATCCGTTGTGCGGATCGCATGCTGGATCAGTTCATTAAAATACAGCAGTAATCGCAGGGGGACGTTGGGATTAAAGGTGCTCTGCTGTTCCCAGAGGATCATCTCATGGTCAATCACAAACGAGCAATCGTTTTTCATTTGGCATGAGGTGCCCGCAAGGGCGGAGTCCTGATGCCTGTTTACAAGTCGTATTATAAGTATTCAAGCTCATCCGGATTGTCATAGTCGGAATGATTCAGGGCGTTGTAGAGATCGAGCGTGAGATAGTTGAATTCCTCTTTTGCGAAGAGATAGCGAAAGAAACGGTCTTTATGTTCTCTCTCGTCTCGTGTGACAGGATCTTTTTGGATTTCAGATTTTGGCATTATTCTTTTCCTCCTGTCTTTCTTTAGACAGGCAGGAGGAAGATTCCCCGAAAAAACGGATTCCGTAAAAAACTATAACGCAGGGGAAGGAAGCGAAGAAAAAGCCCAGGGACAAGACCTGAGCTTCAAATGACATGATCAGATGTGATGCGGGTAATCAGTGATGGAATCCGTTCTCATCCCACCAGCCTTCGCCGATCCAGTTGCCCTGATCATCCCAGTGGCCGTACTGACTGTAGTCGTTCACCGGAACCCAGTTGCCGAACTCATCGACATAACCGGAAGCGTTTTCGTCATAAACGTAGGTTGCTATCGTGCAGGCAGAGCTGCCGTTTCCTTCCGTGCCGGAAGATCCGCCGCAGACCTTGACTGTTCCGTAGAGATCCGCAACATATCCGTTGAAGAATCCGTTATCGGAAGAGAATTCCCCAACCGGCACATCATCGCAGTAGACAGTGCCCCAGAAGGAGCCGCCGCCCCCGCCGAGCCAGGAGAGATCCGCAAGGCAAGCGCCCCACATCGTGATGTTGTTCCAGGCATCATGCAGAGAGATATCCTTCTGACCGCCGGCACATGCACCGCCGGCATTGCCCCAGGATACGGTGAGTACGTTGTTCTGATCATAACGGGCTCCCATACCGCTGGTACCGATCAGCTTGGCTTCTTCCTTGGCGTATTCGAGGTATTCCTTCGTGGATACCAGAGGCATGCTTTCAAGTCCTGCCTTAGAGGCATAGCTGGTTCTCACACCGCCGCCGTCAGCCGCATATTCCGGCCGTACATGCGGGAAGGATCCGTAGACATAGCTGACTTCTACGAGATCATTCGGCTGCTGAATCGCTTCCGGCACACCGTAGAGCTCTTCCTCTTTGTCGAGGAGAATCTTGTTGATATTGCCGGGAATGTTGAGGTTGGATTTGTAGGAAGTATAATAGGTTTCTTTACCGGCCACGGCCATGTCATACCCGACCCAGACGCAGTTGGTATACTGGCTGGTGCTCGCAACCATCCATTTGTCCTTCATCTGTCCTTTGGGAATGCCGTATTGTACACCGTCATTTCCCCAGTCAGTGGTTCCGGTCTTGGCATAGACCGGATAATCCCTCTTCAGTATCTGCATCCAGTTGAAGTAGGGGCCCGAGACGTTGTTTTCTTCGAGCACGCATGCAAGGTATGCGCTGCCGCTGGAGAGAGCCCGGACATTGAGGTTCTCCGGATAGAACTCACTGCCGTCGGCGGTGAGCACGATCTTCTGAATGGTGTGGGGTTGGTTGTATACGCCGCCGTTGATCAGCATGCTGTGTGCACCGGCAAGTTCCTTACAGGTGGTTTCGAAGGTGGTTCCGCCGATCGCATAGGAGAGATGGAAATACTCCGGCTTGACGCGGCTGAAGCCGATCTTCTGAAGATAATCCACGACTTTCTGATTGCCGATCTTTTTGACCACCCGTTCCAGAGTGATGATCGCGGGGATGTTCAGGGAATTGCCGACGGCATCCTTGATCGTGACATCGCCGTTGTAATGGCCGTTGGCGTTGACCAGAACCATCGATTCCTGCGGATAGGTAATCGGTTTGTCGAGCAGTACTTCATCGATCGTATAGCCGAGGTACTCAAACGCAAGACCATAGGAGAGCAGGGGTTTGACGCTGGAACCCGGCTGCTTGTAGTTCATGGTGGCACGGTTGAGAAGGCGGGCACCGTCGTAGTTTCTGCCGCCGCCGATGGCGATGACTGCACCGCTGCGGTTGTCCATCGAGATCATCGCTACCTGCATGAGTTCATCCGGGTAGATGACGTTGGTCTCTTCGTTCTGAATCGCTTCCACCGTTTCCTGCATCGCCCGGTTGAGATGGGTGTAAATCTTCATGCCCTTGACGGTGGGATCGCATCCGGTGAGTGCCATCGCTTCTTCGAGCACGACATCGAGATAGGATTGATACTGGCTGTCTTCCGCGACTTTCCGATGTTCGCCGGCCAGGGTGTTCTCCACCCGGATCGCTTTGGCAAGCTTCAGCTCATCTTCCGTGAGGTAGCCGTGGTAATTCATGAGATTGAGCACTTCATTGCGGCGGGTAGTGCCGTAATCGAGATACTCATAGGGGTTGTAACGATTGGGAAGATTGACGATGCCGGCAAGCATCGCGCTCTCCGAGAGGTTGAGTTCATAGCAGTTCTTACCGAAGTAGTACTGCGCAGCCCGCTGGACGCCGCGGATATTTCCGCCGAAGTTCAGCTTGTTGAGATAAAGCTGGAAGATTTCCTTTTTGGAGAGCAGGGTCTCGAGCTTGATCGCAAGGTAGATCTGCTGAACCTTGTATTCGATTGACTTGGTCCGCTCCTGTCCGGTATTCTCCGCATCCATCGACTCGATCGAGAAGTAGGTGTTTTTCACCAGCTGCATCGTAAACGTCGAGCCGCCCTGTCCGAAGGAGTGGGATTTCAGGTTGTCGATCGCCGCTTTGGTAAAACGGGGCACATCGAATCCGAAATGGGAGAAGAAACGGCTGTCTTCTACCGAGAGGAAGGCATCGACAAGCGCTTCCGGACATTTGTCATAAGTGATGTTCTCACGCAGGTAGACGCCGACTTCGGTAATCAGCTGACCGTTGTCATCATAGATCTTCGACGATTCCTCACCGACGAAATCCGTGAGGGAGAGGTTGGGCGCACCCTTGACCATCTGGTTGATCACATAGAGCCCGGCACCTCCGACTGCCATTTCGATGATGACAAAGAATACGAGAATCCAGGTGAAGAAGATCAGACGCTTCCGGCGTTTTGTCTGCTTTCTGAGCTTCTTCTCTTCCGCCGGGTCTGGTTTTCCCGGGGATGAGGGAGCTCCTCCTTTCGAAGAAGGAGGCGTAGGATTCTTCGGGGGAACATCGGATGCACTCCTGCGGGAAGAAGACGTACTTCTCGGCGCAGGCGTCTCTGTCTTTGCCGGAGCCCTTTTGGCTTCCGGAGTTCTGGCATTTGTGACGGTTTCGTTTACCACCGGAAGGATCAGGGTTTCCCCGAGCTCTTCCTTGCTTTCCGTTTTCGGCTCAATAACCACTGCCGATTTCGGTTCTGCAGTCACAGCCGGTTTCGGTTCACTGACCGGCTCTGATGATGGAGCGGCGTGGCGCGGGGAGGAAGATCTCCGCCGCGTCAGTTTTTCCCTTTGCGGCTGTACCCTGGTTCCTTTGGTCGGATCATCATCCTTGAAGAATTCCGATTTTATCGAAGTACTGGGAAGATCACGCAGCGTTTTGGTGCTGCTTTCGCGGATTTCGTCAGCCAGAAGCTGTGATTCTCTGGCGGTGATATGAGACGCGTCCGCGGAATGAAGAACACCGAGGTCTTCGGGAATATTCTCTGCGTCATAGCCATAGGAATGGAAGACCGAGGTGTGATCCAGCTTCGCAGCCGGGATATTCAGCAGGCTGTCTGTGTTCTCCGGTTTCTTCACAGCCGGAGTACTGAAAAAATCCCCGCTGCTGTCATCCTTTTTCGTGTCGGTGCTGCCCAGAGCCTCAAAGACGGAGGTCTGATCGACTTTCGCTTTCGGAATGTTCAGCACGCTGCCGGTATTCTCATTCTTTGCACTGCCGGCGCGCAGCGACCGGCTTCCCTCCTTGCCCGCAGGGCCGAAGGGACTCGTGAAAAGACTGCCGGGCTGATAGGATGATACGGACCCGTTCTTCGGATCATCGCCGTTATTCTGGGGAAGTACGGCGGGAGGAATACTCAGAGTACCCGTAGGCCTTGAGGAATTCACGGTTTCGCCGTTGGGCAGAACAGCCGGAGGAATATGCAGAGCCGATTCCTTCCGCGGTGTATTGTCCGCAGAGGGTTTCGTATCGTTTGACGGCAGAAAAAAGGAAAGGGTATCTTCCAGATGCGCGTTCTTATGGTCGGGATTCACCACTGCCGGGCCGATGACGGCCGGGGATTCATCCGTCTGTTTTTTGTTCTGATTCACATCTTCTGACATAGATACCTCCGAAATGCATTGATATTTTACCACGCACGGCCGTTTTTTTCTTACCTTAGTTAATTGATATACCAATCACAGCCCTTATGCTTCCCATTGCCTGCAGAGACATTCGCATTTCTCGGTAAGCCGATCAAAGGGTGATAGAATAGGCATATGGCAGTTCATCTGATGGTAAGAAGCTGTTATTCCCTCCTGGATTCCACAATCCGGATCAGTGAACTGGTTTCTTACGCAAAACAGCTGGGATATGATGCGGTGGCGCTCACGGATCACAATGTCATGCACGGTGCCGCCGAATTTCAGCATGCCTGTCAGAAAGAGGGCATCAAGCCGATTTTCGGCCTGGAACTCGATGTGAAGCTGGAAGAGGATACGGTTCCGTTTCTGCTTTTAGCCAAGACCAACAGCGGCTTTTCAAATCTTTCGTATCTTTCCACTCTGGCCTGCAGTCAGGAAGAACCGGTGAGCTATGAGGAGTTTCTTTTCCATCTCTCCGGCATCTTTGTCATTGCCTATGGCGAAGGGGGATGGTGCGATTCGGCACTGCTGCAGGAAAATCAGCAGGAGATTCTCACAAAGCTCACAAAGCTCAAAGAAGATCTTCCCGCCTTTGATATTGCGGTTTCCTATCAGGAATCGGGGATGTGGAAGCTCAAGAACCGGCTGCTGCGAAGGTGTGCCGCATCTCTAAGCATCAGATGCGCTGCGGTAAACAAAATCTTCTATCTGCGGGAAAACGAAGCGAAGCTGTACCGGATGATGACAGCGGTGCGCTTACAGAGAAATCTCAGCGACACCTCTCTGCCGCAGATCAACGGCAGATATCTTCTTTCCAGAGAGGAGATGGCATCTCTTTATCCGCCTGCTGATTTAGAGAGAACCGATGAGATCGCCGCTATGTGCAATGCCGTATCGGACGGAGAAAAGACCGGGCTTCCGGCCTTTGCGACGGTTCAGGGTCTGACCTCGATTCAGTATCTGAGCCAGTTATGCCTTGCCGGTCTTTCCAAGCGGACCGGCGGTGCGAAACCATTGGAATACGTGAAGCGGCTTCGCTATGAACTCGATATCATCGGCCGCATGAACTTTGCGGATTACTTTCTGATTGTCTACGATTTCATCCGCTTCGCCAGAAAGCAGGGCATCTATGTCGGCCCCGGCCGGGGTTCGGCCGCCGGGTCACTTGTTTCCTATTGCCTCGGGATCACGATGGTGGATCCGATTCAATACAATCTTCTCTTTGAACGCTTTCTGAATCCCTCCCGCCAGACGATGCCGGATATTGATACGGATATCCCCGACAACCGCAGGCAGGAGGTGATCCGCTATGTGCGGGAGAAATACGGGATGGACCATACCGCCAATATCGTTACCTTCAATACCCTCGGCGCCAAGGCGGTGCTGAGGGATCTCGGCAAGGCGATGGGGATTGCCTCGCATGAAATCGACATGCTCTGCCGGATGATTCCAAATACCCCCGGCATTACCCTGAAGGAAGCGCTGGTACAGAATAACCGCCTGCGCCAGATCGTGACCTCCCAGGAAAAATACAAGACTCTCTTTCGGGCCTCCGCAAAGATGGAAGGCCTGCCGAGACACCGCTCGATCAACGCCGCCGGTATCGTCATGAGCAGCCGTCCGCTGATTGAAATCCTGCCGCTTTCGAAGGAATCGCAGGATTCTCTGACCACCCAGTACACGAAGGATTACCTTGAGGAGAGGGGTCTCATCAAGATGGATTTCCTCGGCCTGCGCAACCTCACGATGATCGATTCCATGGTCCGGGTGATCAAGGAAAAGGATCCGGGCTTTGACATCATGAAGATCTCCCTTGAGGACCGGCCGACCCTGGCCCTGTTTCAGAGGGCGGATACCAGCGGCGTCTTCCAGTTTGAATCGGAAGGCATGAAGAGCCTTCTGCGGAAGATCGTTCCGGATGGGTTTTCCGATGTCGTTGCGGCCCTTGCCCTGTACCGGCCGGCCAGTGTCGACAGTATTCCCCTGTATCTTGAAAACAAGACCCATCCCGATAAGATCGTCTACCCGAGCGAAGAACTGAAACCGGTGCTGGAAGATACCTATGGGGTCATGATCTATCAGGAACAGTCCATGCGCACCGCCGAGATCGCGGCCGGGTTCACCCTGGCGGAAGCGGATACGATGCGCAAGGCGATGTCCAAGAAGAAGGAACAGGAACTCCTGAACATGAAGGATGCATTCGTGCACGGATGCGTGAAGAACGGCTACAGCAGAGAGAAGGCGGAAGAGCTCTTCTCCCTGGTGCTGAAGTTCGGCGGCTACGGCTTCAATAAATCCCATGCCGTTGCCTATGGACTGGTCGCCTGGCAGACCGCCTGGCTCAAGGCCAACCACCCGCTGATTTTCTATGCCAGCCTGTTTGACGGCTCGCTTGGCGATCATGTCAAAATCAGCCAGTATATCGAAGAATGCCGGCGGAAGGATATCCCGGTGCTCGGCCCCGATGTCAATGCATCCTCATCCGTCTCTTTGATCACAGACGGAGCGATCCGGCTGCCGCTGTCGCTGATCCGCGGGATCGGCACCGCCGCGGCCGAGACGATTGCGAAGGAACGGGAAAACGGTCCTTATGCGGATTACTTTGAATTTGTCGCAAGGGCACTGGTGCACCGGATCAGCCGGGCGAATATCGAAAGCCTGATCGACGGCGGGGCACTCGACTGCTTCGGGGAAACCCGGACGACGATGAAGGAAGGGCTCGATGAAGCGGTCAGCTATGCGGAACTGATCCGGATCGAGGCCAACGGGCAGATGAGCATCAATCCCGAACTCGTCTCCCGGCCGGTTCTGATGAAGCGCTATGATGAGGCGGTTCTGATCCGGGAAAAGGAGATCGAAGCGCTCGGCTTTACGCTGGGGGAAGATCCGATCATCGAACTGCGGAAACAGTGGAATATCCGCCTGCCGAGGCTGAATCAGATTCAGGCCATGGAAGGCGATGTGCGCGGGTTTGCCTTTGTGAGTCTTGTAAGACCTCACATCACCAAGCGCGGGGAGCGCATGGCGTTTGTCAGGCTCAGCGATGAGACCGCGGATCTTGATCTTCTCGTGATGCCGAGACAGTTTCAGAAATACGAATCCATTCTGAGAAAAGGCATCTATATCACCTTTGATGGTAAAATGGGAAACGACGGAAAGTGCATCGCCTCTGCCATAACGGTATGGGGGGACAACGGAGGGACACATGAGCAGACTCCTGATCGTAGATGATGAAAAGAACATCCGCGAAGTCGTGCGCGAATACGCACAGCTGAACGGATATGAAACCGATGAAGCGGAAGACGGGCTGGAAGCGATCGAGCTCGTAAAGAACAACGAATATGACTGTGTGATACTGGATATCATGATGCCGAAGCTGGATGGGTTTTCCGCCTGCCGGGAAATCCGCAGGATCCGGCCGGTGCCGATTATCATGCTAAGCGCCCGCCAGGAGGAATACGACAAGCTGTTCGGATTTGAACTGGGCGTGGATGACTACGTGATCAAGCCGTTTTCTCCCAAGGAGCTGATGGCAAGGGTGAAGGTCGTGATCGAACGCAGCCCCAAGACGGAACCCGCTTCCGGCATGCTGAAATTCGGCGGCCTCGAAATTGATCCCAGAGGCCGGGTGGTTCTCGTGGACGGGGAGCGGGCAAATCTCACCCCCAAGGAAATCGACCTTTTGCTCTATATGACAGAGCACAGAAACACCGCGCTGTCACGGACGAAGCTTCTGGAGGAAGTATGGAATTACGATTACTTCGGCGATGATCGGACCGTGGATACGCATATCAAAATGCTGAGACACAATCTCGGCCCGTACCGGGATTATATTGTGACCGTAAGAGGAATGGGGTACAAGTTTGAAGCTTGATTTCAGAGGCATCCGCTTCTCCATGTGGCTGTTCTTCATGGGGTTTGCAATCCTTGTCGTGCTGGTGCTCGGGGTGCTTCAGTTCTCCCTGGTCAAGCCGTATTACCGGAACAACAAGCTGCAGACCGTCAAGGAAGTCAGCAACGAGATCCAGCGGTATGTCATTGAGGATAATCAGAACAGCGCGTCGATTCACCGCGCTTTTCAGGTTGCGGTGGACAACAACGTCTGCGTCGCTGTCTATAACTCGCGGGGCGTCATGGTCTATTCCGCCGACAGCCTCGGCAGCGGCTGCGTGTTCAACGCAAATGCCCGCACCGACAGCTCCCTCAATACCTCCGACGGCAGGCAGATGAAAAACCTCCTCGATGAAAGCAGCGGGGAGTGCAGTCTGAATATCATCAACGAGCGGACCGGTCAGGATATGGTGGTGTACGGCCGGAAGATTCCCATGGAACTCGTGAATTTCTATCTGTATGTCAACTCGCCGCTGGAGCCGGTGGATTCCATCGTCAGCTTTTTCGGCCAGCAGTATATCTTCTACACGATCATCGTGATCCTTGCGGCATCGCTGATCTCCCTGTATCTCTCCAGCCGGCTGACGCGTCCGATCGTGGAGATGAACCGGGAGGCAGACCGCCTGGCGGATGCGGATTACAGCGTATCCTTTTCCGGCGGCAGCTTTACCGAAACCAAGGAACTTGCCCATGCACTCAATGACGCGACCGACAAGCTTGCCAAGATCGATGAGCTGCGGAAGGATCTCATCGCCAATGTGAGCCATGACATCAAGACGCCGCTCACCTCGATCCGCGCCTATGCGGAGATGATCCGCGATATCTCCGGCGACAATCCCGCCAAGCGGGATGAACATCTCGATGTCATCATCTCGGAAGCGGATTACCTCGACAAGCTGGTCGTGGATATGAGCGAACTGTCCAAGCTGCAGAGCGGGACCTATGTGCTGAAGGAAAGCAACTTCGATCTCTCCTCCGTGATCCGCAAGGTGGTCCGCCTGTTCACCGTCATGATCGATGAGAGAAATCTGAACGTGGTCATGGAGATTCCGGAAAGCCTCACCGTCTATGGGGATGAGACCAAGATCACGGAAGTCATCTACAACTTCCTCTCCAATGCGGTCAAGCACAGCCCCGACGGCAAGACCATCACGATCCGCGCCTTTCTCAAGGAAGATGAGGAGACCGTCCGGGTGGAAGTGCAGGATGAGGGAGAGGGGATTCCCGAGGCGGAACTGCCGCTGATCTGGGACCGCTATCAGAAATCGAGCCGTTCCTTCTCGCGCTCCATGAGCTCGACCGGTCTTGGTCTTTCGATCGTCAAGGCGATTCTCGACAGCCATCACGCAAAATACGGCGTTGTGACCTCTTCGGAAAAGGGCAGCCTGTTCTGGTTTGAGATCTGCAGTCCCAAAGAGGTAAAAGAGTGATGGACTACCTGTACAAAACCCCGTATCGGATCCGCCAGGGCAAAGAGATGTATCACTTCAGCTGTGACAGCGAACTGCTCGGCCGCTTCCTGACCCCGAGGCCGGAGGATACGGTGCTCGATATCGGAACCAACAACGGCGTGCTTCTTCTGTATGCATTCCTGCATGGACCAAAGAGCCTTTCCGGAATTGATCTGTTTGACGAGGTGATTGAACTTGCGAAGGAAAACCTCGAACAAAACGGCGCTTTCGGGGATCTTCGGGTCTGTTCTCTGCAGGAGTATGAAGGCGATCCGTTTTCTCTCGTCGTATGCAATCCGCCGTTTTTCACGAGCACGAAGGAATCGCTCAAAAGCAGAAATCCCTACCGCAGGGCTGCCCGCTTTACCGATACGCTGACTCCCCGGGAGCTCTTCGTTCACAGTCGCCGGCTGCTGTGCAGTGAGGGCAGACTGGATGTGATCTACCCGCATGAGATGATGGATGAGATCCTTTCCGAAGCAGAGAGCGCCGGTTTGTATCTTTCCCGATTGCAGGTCGCTTATGATCATCGCCGCGGCAAGGCAAAGCGGGCATTGATGGAATTTGTGCGCCGGAATGAGGAACATCTTCACGTGCTTCCCTGCGTCTATCTCGACCGGCTTCATGAGGATGGATCTTACCCGGAACCCAGGGGGACGGATGATTCGGAAGCCTGAACACATTATCTGCGGACGAAAATCCGGGCAATGGATCTGATCATGACCGGTACGGATTCGATGCGGATCGGTTTGTTGGAAAAAGAACAGAAACTGGAGGATCACGTATGAAAGTGAAAATGAGCGAAGACGAAAAGAAACTGTTTATTCTTATGTATGCTTTCCTGTTTGCCGGACTGATTCTCGGAAGCTTTTTTGATGAAAGAATTGCGGATTCTGTTTATCTTCCGCGGAATGTCTTTGTGACGATTCTGACGACGATCGGGCAGTATCCTTTTGCGGCTTCGGGTGTAATGCTTTTCGGGGCTGTCTTCCAGCGGATCGTTCACGGCAGTTCTTCCGATCTGAAAAAGATTGTCCTTGGGGGGATCGCTGTGATTGCTGCGATGTCTTCCGGGATTGCCGGAGCGGGACCGCTTCTCGATGCGGACTGCATGGGCGGGGTGTATCCCTCCCTCGACGGGAATATGACTGCCATTGCTCTGATCGCTCTTTTTCTGGAATATCCGATGTTTTTCCTCGGTTACAGACTGGCGGAGCGATCGGATGACAGGGATCTTGCGAAGAAGGCGATTGCGGCGTTTCTGATGATGTTTGCGGGGTTTCTTCTGATGCAGGGGATGAAGCACTTCTTCTGCCGGCCGAGATACAGAACGCTGGTGCTCGGCTATGAGGGAATCTATTTTATCCCCTGGTATACCCGGTTTCCGGATGCGGCGGCCATGATGGCAGAATACGGCCTTCCCTCCGGCGAATTCCGCTCGTTTCCCAGCGGCCACGTGGTTCTTGCCTCCTGCGTGACCATACCTCTTCTTCTCGGTTCCTCCTGTTTTGAATCGCTCCGAACAAAACGCAGACAGCTGATCGCGGCCGGGATGATTTTTGCGGTATTCGTTATGGGTACAAGGCTCATTCTCGGGGCACATTTTCTCAGTGATGTATCCGCCGCCGGAATCATAGGATATGCATTCGTGCTGGGATATGACCGGATTCTGAAGCGAATGGAAGAAAGGGGAACAGAAACTCCTTCCCGTTAGCTCTGCAAAAATACCGGACAGTTCTCAGCTCATGCATCTTGAAAAAGCGGGTTCAGAAATCGTCTGATGCGCTGACTGTGAGTTTCTGCTTCTCTGTTTTTTCGGCTTAAGAACCTCGCGGCAGGGCAAATGCGATATTTATGGAGAAAAGGTCTGAAAAATGAAAGATTTTCATTGACGCAGTACGCCCGAACTGATATCATCTTTGTGTTTCAGTCCTCTTGAACGGAGGTCTGTAACCGCTCAGAACAGGGATAAGTGCGAAAGCCCCCTTAATGGCGCGTCTTAAGATTAGCAGTCAGGAGGTGTAAGTTATGTACGCAGTAATCGAAACAGGCGGAAAACAGGTCAAGGTCGAGAAAGACCAGGCCATCTTTGTCGAAAAGCTCACAGCTGAGCCGGGCGATACCGTTGTCTTTGACAAGGTCGTTCTGGTAAGCGATGCGGCAACCAGAGTAGGAACACCGTATGTTGACGGTGCGAAGGTTACCTGCAAGGTCGAAAAGCAGGGCAAGGAAAAGAAGGTGCGCATCTTCAAGTACAAGCAGAAGAAGGGAAGCACCCGTCGTCGTCAGGGACATCGTCAGCCGTATACAAAGCTGACCGTCGAATCCATCGAGGCTTAATTCGGTGATCAATGCCGGTGTTACGACCCATAAGGGCCGTATCCTGCGCATTCAGGTTCAGGGACACGCACTCTCGGATGACTACGGAAAAGATCTCGTCTGTGCCGAGGTTAGTGCGGTCACTACAGGATTGTGCAACGCAATCGATGAGGCCGGATATGAAATCCCGATAAAGGTGAAATCCGGCTATGTCTCAATCAGCGCCGATGGCGATGATTCACATGATCTTCAGGTCATCCTGAAGACCGGCATATCTCAGTTGAAGACAATTGAGTATGTCCATTCTGATTTTCTGAAAATTCATATGACGGAGGTGTAAACCATGAAATTCATTCTTAATGACCAGCTGTTCGCATCCAAGAAGGGTGTATCTTCCACAAAGAACGGCCGTGACTCCGCAGGAAGACGTCTTGGCGCAAAGGTCGCTGACGGTCAGTACTGCTCTGCCGGCTCCATCATTTACCGCCAGCGCGGAACCCGGATTTTCCCGGGCAAGAATGTCAGCCGCGGCGGGGATGATACATTGTTTGCGACAGCCGACGGTGTCGTTCGCTACGAACGGCTCGGACGCTCGAAGAAACAGGTTTCGGTATATCCGCAGGCCTAAGAGAAGAACGATGCCCCTGATTCAGGGGCATTCTTTCGTGAAGGGAGGTTCCTATGATTGATCTCATCAGAATCAAAGTGAAAGCAGGCGACGGCGGAAAAGGCTGCGTTGCCTGGAGACACGAGAAATACTACGCCAACGGCGGTCCCTTCGGCGGGGACGGCGGCCGCGGCGGCCATATCTACATTCAGGTGGATACCAATGAAACAACACTGACCAAGCTTCGCTTTACCCGGACGGTGAAAGCCGGCAACGGCGAACCCGGCAAGACGAAGAAGATGCACGGAGCGGACGGCGAAGATGTGACGATCAAGGTGCCGCTCGGCACCATGGTGAGAAATGCGGCCAACGGCGATCTTCTCGCTGATCTCACAAGACCCCACCAGATCGTCATGATCGCGCGCGGAGGAAAAGGGGGACTCGGCAACTGTCATTTTGCGACCGCAAGAAACGATGCGCCGGAATATGCCCAGCCGGGCGAGATCGGCGAAAGCTTCGATCTTCAGATTGAACTGCGCCTGCTTGCGGATGCCGGACTGATCGGCTTTCCGAGTGTCGGCAAATCCACCTTCCTTTCGGTGGTCACCAGGGCAAGGCCTCAGATTGCCGATTATCCCTTCACCACGATCGATCCCAATATCGGCGTGGTCACGCTTCCCGATGAGCGCAGCTTTGTTCTGGCGGATATGCCGGGGCTCATTGAAGGGGCGGCCGACGGAAAAGGACTCGGTCATGAGTTTCTCCGCCATATCAGAAGATGCCGGGTATTGATCCATCTGATCGACATGAGCGGATGGGAGAGAGATCCGATAGAGGATTACCGCATCATCAACGAAGAACTGCGCCAGTATGACGAAGAGCTCGCATCGCGGCCGCAGATCGTCGCCGCCAACAAGATGGATACCGACGAATCGGAAGAGATGATCGTGAAATTCCGGGAAGCCTACCCGGATCTTGAAGTCTTTGAAATCAGCACCCTGACAAAGACCGGCATTGACGCGGTGCTCTACCGCGCCATGGCCGAAATCGAAGCAGCGAGAGAGAAGGAGAAGGAAGAGGAGCCGAAGGAAGAAGTGGTCGTCTACCGCTATGAACCGAAGCGTCCCGACTTTGAAATCATCAATCTCGGCAATCACCGCTGGAAGGTGGAGAGCGCAAAGGTCGACCGCCTTGCCGAGCAGGTGAACTTCGACAACGATGACGACACCTACGCATTTGCGAGAACCCTTGCCAAGATGGGCGTTGATGCGGCATTGCGCAAGGCGGGCTGCGTGAGCGGTGACCAGGTGATCGTCGGCACCTATATCATGGATTTTACGGACTGAGGTAAGAGATGATCGCATTTATTAAAGGCATAGTGGACAGCTACGGAAGCGACTGGATAGTGATTGATCATGGCGGCATGGGATGGAAGGTGTTCTATCCCCATATCGATCAGGTTCACCTGCAGGAGGAAGTGACGGTTTACACCTATCTTCACTACACGGAAGCCGAGCTTTCTCTTTACGGATTTGAAAGCCAGCAGGAGATGGAACTGTTTCTGCGTCTGATCTCGGTCAAGGGCCTCGGCCCGAAAACCGCCATGGGCATGCTTGCAAGGGCGAACGCGGACAAGATCATCCTTGCGGTGGAAAACGGCGATGTCGCGGTGCTCAAATCGATGCCCGGCATCGGTGCCAAGACCGCCAGCCAGATCGTCCTCGATCTCAAGGGCAAACTCGTCCCGGTTGCGGTGAAGCAGAAGGCGGTGCAGGAGAGCTACAGCACCGAGATCGACGAGGCATGCGACGCCCTGAGAAATCTCGGGTACCGGCAGCCGGATATCACTGCCGCCGCCGAATACATGAAGACAAAGCCGAAGGCAAAAACCGAAGACTATGTGCGGCTTGGCCTGCAGTTTCTCATGAAGAAAAAACTCGGAGGATAACGAACTATGAGTGATGATAATCGTCTTGTTTCGGCGGAATCCGCCGGTGAAGAAGAGGAGAGTCTGCGTCCTGCCTCACTCGATGAATATGTCGGCCAGGATGCCCTCAAGGATAATCTCCGCATCTTCATTCAGGCTGCTCTGCAGAGAAACGAAAGTCTCGATCATGTTCTGCTCTACGGGCCTCCGGGTCTTGGCAAGACAACGCTGTCCTACATCCTCGCTCATGAGATGCATACCGGCATCCGGGTCGCCAGCGGCCCCAGCATCGAGCGGCCGGGAGATCTTGCGGCGATACTCTCCGTACTCGAACCGGGGGATGTGCTGTTTATCGATGAGATTCACCGCATCCCGAAGGTTGTGGAAGAAGTGCTGTATCCCGCCATGGAGGATTTCTGCATCGATGTGATTGTCGGAAAGGAAGCCGGCAGCCGCAGTATCCGTCTGGATCTGCCGCCGTTTACTCTGGTCGGTGCGACCACCCGGGCAGGGGATCTTTCCGCCCCGCTGCGGGATCGCTTCGGCATTGTATCAAAGCTCGAATACTACACCAATGAACAGCTGGCCTCGATTGTGCGCAGAACCTCGCGGGTGCTGAACGTGACGATCGAAGAGCCCGGGGTGTATGAAATCGCCCGCAGGAGCCGCGGAACGCCGCGGATTGCCAACCGGCTGCTGCGGCGAATCCGTGACTTTGCCCAGGTATTGAATGACGGCGTCATCACCGAAGCCGTCGCAAAACAGGCGCTGGAGCGCCTGCATGTCGACAGTCTCGGACTGGATGAAGTGGATATCCGCTATCTGAAGGGAATTATCGAACGCTTCCGCGGCGGACCGGTGGGACTCGACGCCCTGGCGAATTCGATCAGTGAGGAAACGACGACCCTGGAAGATGTCTATGAGCCGTATCTGATTCAGATCGGTTTTGTCAACCGCACCAGCCGCGGCCGGGTGGTGACGGACAAGGCCTACAGCCATCTCGGCCTGACGGTGCCGGGAGCGCAGACCACACTGTTCTAAACTTCTGTCATAAAGCGTGGACCGGAGTGCTGAAGCACAAGACTCCGGTCTTTTTTCATGGCCCAGGAAAGCACATTCTCTCTTGCGATCAGAACCGGCTGGCGGGTATGGATGAGATTCTGCGGTTCTTCCGCATCCTGGGTCAGGATCACAAACGTCAGCTTCTCGTTTTCCCGGCGGTACAGCCCAGAGAGGTACATGGTTTTTTCGGCCGCGGTAAATAGGTATTTGACGCGGGGATTCTTCGACCATTCATAATACCCGGAGGCCGGCAGAACGCAGGGCCTGCAGTCTTTGAAAAAAGGACGCTCAAAACAGGTTTCGCTTCTGGCGTTGATCACCAGCCGGGTTCCCCCGAATCCCCATTTCATGGCAACGGCCTTCATCTTCTGGCTACCGGGATCATAGGCCAGGGCAAGGGCGGTGCTTCCGGGAAACACCTCGCCGAAAGAAATCGACTGAAAGGCTTTTTCCGGAAACGCTTCTTTCACCCGAGCGATCAGAGATTCGATTTCAGCGTTTTCCCCGTCGGAAAACTGATAGCGTCCGCACATGTCTTCATTTTATCACCGATCCCGGTACTTCACTGACCGGACAGTGACGGTCTTCTTTTCATGCCGGAAAGGAGTCGGTTCTGAATGATGCATGCATGGCAGAAAAGGCAGCTTTCAGGAAGGCGGGGGCTGAAATCCGGCCCCGGCCGTCATTCTTCATCCTCTTCATCCCCGGGCAAAGTGATATATGGCGGGAAATGCGTTAAGATATAGCGGTATGAAGGAAGTGAACCCGCGGAGTCAGCTGCGGTCCATGAAACTCAGATACTTTTTTTCGGTGATCGGTCTGACCACCGGGATTTTTCTGGTGCTGGATATTCCCGCGCAGATTATTTTCATGATTCTCGAACTGCAGCCCTATGCCAAACTCGCGGTGGTGATTCTGCTGTTTCTCTTCAGCGCATTTCTCGTTAATCGTCTTGTGAACTATCACTGGATCGAACGGTGGACAAGACAGGAAGCGGTTGACCGCGGCGGCGTCGAGGCACCGGAGCCGGAATATGTCATGGATGATGAGATGGTGAAGAAACTCACCCTCCGGGAAAAACTGAAGAAGCCGCTGTTTGGAAGAGGAAAGACGGAAGAGCCCGCTGTGCCTGCGGCCGTTGTGCCAACCCAGCCGGCCAGGGCGGAAGTGCCTGCGGTTTCCAGGGAACCCGAACCGGCCGAAGACGACTGGAAGACGCCGTTTGAAGAGCAGGAGACAATGCGTTTCGATATTGCCGAGCAGGCGGTAAGAGATCTTTCTGAAGCCCGCAGTGAAGCTCTTGCAAAGACGCAGAACAGCAGCGAGGAAGCCGAGAAACCGGCCGAACCGGCAAAGGCTGCCGAGGCGTCTCTCGATCAGAGACTTCGTACGAGAACCGAGAAATACCGCCGCAGAAGAGCGGAGTCCGTGATGGAAAAACCGGAAGAGGAACCGGCGGACAGGAAGAAAAAGGAAACACGGAAGAGCGATGCTTCCGCGAAGAGCGAACTGCCCGCAGCTTCCTGGCAGGTGCCGTTTGATGAGATTCCGACCGGCTCGCTTTCTTCTGCCATGGAAAAAGAAGAAGAACCGGCAAAGGAATTGAAGCGGGATCTGAAGAAGGAAACAGACGCCGCATCCTCCAGGAAAGCGGAGAGGGAAGAAGCGCCGAAAAAAGAAAAGCGGCGCGGTCTCAGAAATCTGTTTCAGCGCTCGAGAGAAGAGACCGTCCTCGAGGTGAAATCGGAAGGAAAAAAGCAGAAAGCGGAAAAGCACAGAGAAGAGAAGACGTCAGGAAAGAAGAAAGCGCAGGAGGAAAACAGTACTCCCGCAAAGCCTTCATCCTCCTGGAAAGTGCCGTTTGACGAAATGCCTACGGCAGATCTTTCCTCTGTCCTTGAGCCTTCTGAACAGAGTGAAACCGCCATTCATGCAAAGATCACGGAAGAGCCGCCGATGGAAGAAACCGCTGGACCCGCCGGCAGACTCGGCCGGCTGTTTGCGCGCAGTCAGGAAGAAACCGTGATCGAAGTACATGAAAACAAGGATGCCTCGATCCGCCGCGGCCGCCGGGAGAAATCACCCGAGCGGAAAGCGGAGAAGAAACCCGGGAAGAAAAACGATAAGAAACCGGAGAAGAAAACAGAGAAGAAATCGGAAAAGAAAGCGGAGAAAAAACCGGGAAGAAAACCGGAGAAGAAGCAGGGAAAAGACGAGCGGGCAAAGGAGAGAAAGAAGCCGGCCCGCAAAGAGGAGTCTTCGGTGTCTTCCTGGTCTGTTCCGTTTGATGAAATGCCTACCGCTAACCTTTCAAATGCGGTTGAAAATGCAAGGGATGGGGGATATAATCCCTTTAACAGCGATGAAGGAAACAAGTAGTGTTTCAGCACCGGCCGTACAGAGAGTTTCCATATGGTGAAAGGAAACCGGCGGATGGAACAGGAAGTCATTCCGGAGCCGTCATTCCGAAGTGAGTAAGAATGAACGCATGTGCACGTTACGCATTGAGAGAAGCAAGCAAGGTGGTACCACGCTTACGGCGTCCTTCGCAGGGCGTTTTATTTTGGGAAAGGAAACCTGTATATGAAAAAGAATCTAGCAACGAAGTATGACCATCGAACCGTGGAGGAAGGCCGCTACGACAAATGGGTCAGGGCCGGGTATTTCACTGCCGGCGACAAGTCGAAGGATCCGTTTACGATTGTGATCCCGCCGCCCAATGTCACCGGTATTCTTCATATCGGACATGCCTGGGACAATACGCTGCAGGATATCATTTCCCGCTATAAGCGCATGCAGGGATATGACATGCTCTATCTTCCCGGTATGGATCATGCCGGCATCGCCACCCAGGCGAGGGTTGATGCAAGACTGAAGTCCGAGGGAATCTCCCGCTATGACATCGGCCGGGAAAAATTCCTCGAGCGGGCATGGCAGTGGAAGGAAGAATATGCCGCTACCATCCGCAGGCAGTGGGCAAAGCTCGGAAACAGCCTCGACTACACCAGAGAGCGTTTTACGATGGATGAGGGATTCAATGACGCGGTGCGCCATGTGTTCGTGCAGCTCTACAACGAAGGTCTCATCTACCGCGGCTGGCGGATCATCAACTGGGATCCGGAAGCCCGCACGGCGCTCTCCAACATCGAAGTCAACTATCAGGATGATCCGGGCAAGATGTATTACATGCGTTACAGGGTGGCCGAGACCGGCAGGGAATTCACGGTTGCGACAACCCGTCCGGAAACGATGTTCGGTGACGTCTGCGTGGTGGTCAATCCCAAGGATGAGCGCTTCAGGGATGTGATCGGACTGCATACGGTCAACCCCGCCAATGGCGAGGAACTTGTGATCATCGGCGATGAATATGTCGATATGGAATTCGGAACCGGTGCGATGAAGTGCACGCCGGCGCACGATCCCAACGACTTCCTGATTGCCGAGCGCCACAATCTTCCCAAGCCGATCTGCATGAACGACGACGGAACGATGAATTCCCTGGCTGGGGAATTTGAGGGCATGGACCGCTATGTCTGCCGGGATGCTCTGGTGAAGCGGATCGAATCCGAAGGCAACCTTATTAAAATCGAAGAAATCACGCACAACGTCGCGCACTCCGAGCGCACCAACTGCGTGGTGGAGCCGTATCTCTCCCAGCAGTGGTTCGTGAAGATGAAGCCGCTTGCGGAAGATGTTTTGGCGCATCAGAAGAGAGATGACGAGAAGATTCACTTCTATCCCGAGCGCTTTGAAAAGGTGTTCTCCCAGTGGCTGGAGAATATCGAGGACTGGTGCATTTCCCGTCAGCTCTGGTGGGGTCACCGCATTCCCGCCTGGTACCATAAGGAAACCGGCGAAACCTATGTCGGAGAGAAAGAGCCGGAGGATATCGAAAACTGGATTCAGGATGAAGACGTCCTCGATACCTGGTTCTCCTCTGCGCTCTGGCCGTTTGCGACCCTGGGCTGGCCCGAGGATACCGACGACTACCGCCGCTACTATCCGACCTCGACCATGGTCACCGGCTATGACATCATCTTCTTCTGGGTTGCGAGAATGGCATTCCAGGGAAGGCACTTCACAAAGAACCGTCCGTTCAAGGATGTTCTGATCCACGGTCTCATCCGGGATGCGAAGGGAAGAAAGATGTCGAAGTCCCTGGGCAACGGCATCGATCCGATGGAGGTCATCGATGAGTACGGCGTGGATGCGCTGCGCTTCTTCCTGACCACCAACTCCACGCCGGGTCAGGATATGAGATATATTCCCGAGAAGGTGGAAGCCTCCTGGAATTTCATCAACAAGATCTGGAATGCCTCCCGGTTTGTGCTTCTGAATCTGCCGGATGAGATGACGATGAAGGATGTCGATCTCTCCGTTCTTTCCACCAGTGATCTCTGGATTCTCAACAAGCTGAATCTTGTGCTGGGACACGTCAGCGACAACATGGAGAAGTATGAGTTTGCTCTGGTCGGCAACGAGCTCTATTCCTTTGTCTGGAATGATTTCTGTTCCTGGTATATCGAGCTCTCCAAGGCAAGCCTTTCCGACGCTGATCCCAAAGTGGTGAAGGGCGCCCAGTCCACACTCCTGGTCATGTTGAATGCGATCGTGCGTCTTCTCCATCCGTTCATGCCGTTTGTGACGGAAGAGATCTATCAGATGATGCCCCACGACATGGAAAGCATCTGCATCGAATCCTGGCCGAAGAAGATCGAAAACCTTCCGTCTTCCGATCTTGAGGGAATGGACCGCCTGATCTCCGTGATTCAGAAGATCCGCGAAGTCAAGACCGTCAACGAACTCAAGCCGTCCGCTCATCTCGACATCCTCGTGAAGGACCTTGACGGAAACCCCGTCAATGTCAGTGCGACGGAAGCCTCGATGCTGGAGCGTCTTGCCAGGGTCTCCTATATCCCGTCCCTTGCCGGCGAACTCTCCGTTCATCCGGTCAGCGGCGGAAGCCTCTACATCCCCAGCAGCCAGCTGATGGATATCGAAGCGGAGAAGGCACGCCTTGCATCGGAAAGAGAGCGGCTGGAAAAAGAAGTCGAGCGTTCCGAAAAGATTCTGTCCAACCCGAGATTCCTCGCCAAGGCTCCCAGGGCAAAGGTGGAGAACGAACAGCGCAAGATGGAAGATTACCGCCGTCAGCTGGAAGCCGTCATTGCAAGAGCCGACGAGCTCGGAAAGTGATTGTGCTATAATTCAGATAGAAACGATTTTGCATTGGACATTCTTATCAATCACAGGAGTCATTTATGGGCAAGAAGAAAAAGAAAAACAGCATTTTCAAAACAGCCGCGAAACTGGCGGCAGCCGGCGCAGCTGCTTACGGCGGCTATGCGTATTATCTGTTTCGCCAGGCATTTGATTCACGGCATTCGCGCTTTCATCCCAACGGTCCGGTTACCGACAGCTTTGCGCTTGCGGCAGGATCTGACTGGCTGAAGGCAAGCAATCGGAATGATGACTATCTGCAGAGCTATGACGGACTGACCATGCATGCAGTGCGGGTGGAAAACCACTCGGATTCCAGAAAGTGGATGGTCATGTTTCCGGGATTCCACCGCTGTGCGCTCGATCTGCTTCATGTGATGCGGGAGGCGGATGAAAGAGGCTGGAACATGCTCGTAATCGATCCCCGCGGCAGCGGACAGTCCCAGGGCAGTTTTACGGGACTGGGCTGGCCGGAGCACTATGATCTCATCGCCTGGATCAACTACCTTGTCGTTCTGCGTCCGGAAGCATCCATTGCGCTGTATGGTGCGGATATGGGCGGCAACGCAGTCATGAACGCTCTGGGAGATTATCTTCCCGTCAATGTCAAAGCGGCTGTGGAAGAGGGCGGTTATTCGGAAATCAGAGAAGAACTCGTCTTTATCACAGATAAATATACCGAGATCCCGACCCGTCCGTTCCTTCCGATGATCGATGTTCTCGTCAGGCAGTTCCTCCATTTCAGCATGAATGACATCTCGACCCTGCGCCAGCTGTCGCAGAGTGAGATTCCGCTCCTGCTTCTGCACGGAAGCGATGATGAGCTGGTACCGGAATCCATGGCGGAAGACTGCGAGAGAGCCTGCCATTCCGAAAGCAGTCTCGTCATATTCCCGAGCACCGGATTCGGCGGCTGCCGCTATCATGAGGACTACGCCGATACGATCTTCGATTTTGCGGACAAATACTGCAACGGAGAAGAAAAGGCGGAAGTGAAAAAAGAAGAGAAAGCGGAAGAAGGAAAAGCAGCTGCGGAACCGGAAGCTGAAGTCGAAAAGGAAACAGTAGAGTGATTGAAGCCCCGGATTTTTTCCGGGGTTTTTGTGTGCGGCAGAAAAACGGCGGAAAGAAGAAGCGGTAATCTTCGCTGAAAATTCATCACTGCATCAGGCAGAAGACATATGACAAAGAACATGCAGGCATGGCAGACGGGCGGCTGATATAGGACATGCATACATGGTGCAGTGCGGCAGCGGGAAACGGTTTTGCGAAGGATTCGCCGCCGGCGGGAAACTGTCCTGGTCCGGCGTCAAACATGCAGGCATGATCGCGCTGAAGTACGCAATACAGGCCAGAACGCGGCCTCATACACATCTTCTCTGATCTAATAAACGGCTGTATTGTCAGGGATTGGCAGTGCTGAAAATAAGAAGCGAAGCAGCGGTGTCCTGCCGTCTTAGGCAAAGCGGAAGGATCGACCGCAAACATGCACGCATGCAACCGTGAAGAGTGATGCAAAAATCGTTTTGAAATGCTTTAAAAACGGCTTTATCTTCTTGTTAATTAATATTACGTGTTTTATAATTCCCTCAGTAGAAGCAACAGAATAATAGAGAAAGGAAGGCTTATGGCTGGAAAAAAGTACGTCTACAAATTTGCAGAAGGAAACGGTTCCATGCGTGAGCTGCTCGGCGGCAAAGGTGCAAACCTTGCCGAAATGAGCAACCTCGGCATGCCCGTACCTCAGGGCTTCACAATTACCACGGAGGCATGCACGGCATATTACGCCGACGGCAGAAAGATCTCCAAGGATATTCAGAAGCAGATCGATACACATGTAGCATGGCTGCAGAAGGAAACAGGAAAGAAACTCGGCGACAAGAAGAACCCGCTTCTCGTTTCGGTCCGTTCCGGTGCCCGTGCTTCCATGCCGGGTATGATGGACACCATCCTCAACCTCGGTATGAATGATGATGTCGTTGAAGTAGTTTCCAACGCCACCGGAAACAAGCGCTTCGCATATGACAGTTACCGCAGATTCGTTCAGATGTTCTCCGATGTCGTTATGGGTCTCAGCAAGGCGAAGTTTGAAGAGATCATCGACGAGATCAAGGAAAAGAAGGGCGTCAAGCTCGACATCGAACTCGATGCGGATGATATGGTCGAACTGACCAAGCGCTTCAAGGCATTCTACAAGAAGAACCTGAAGGAAGACTTCCCGCAGGATCCGACCATTCAGCTCAACCGCGCCATCATGGCGGTGTTCCGTTCCTGGATGAACGACCGTGCGATTTTCTACCGCAAGATGAATGACATCCCCGAAAGCTGGGGCACAGCGGTCAACGTTCAGTCCATGGTATTCGGAAACATGGGTGATGACTGCGGAACCGGTGTTGCATTTACCCGCAACCCGGCAACCGGTGAAAAGAAACTCTTCGGTGAGTTCCTGATGAACGCACAGGGCGAAGACGTCGTTGCCGGTATCCGTACACCGCAGCCGATCGCCGAGCTGAAGAAGACCATGCCGGGTGCTTACAACGACTTTGTCGACATCTGCAACAAACTCGAGAAGCACTATCATGACATGCAGGATATGGAGTTCACGATCGAACACGGCAAACTCTTCATGCTGCAGACAAGAAACGGCAAGCGCACCGCTGCCGCTGCTCTCAAGGTTGCGGTTGACATGGTCAAGGAAGGCCTTGTCACCAAAGACCAGGCTCTGCTTATGGTTGAGCCGAAACAGCTCGATGACCTGCTCCATCCGCAGTTCAACGCCGCCGATCTCAAGGCTGCCAAGGACCGCGTGATCGCCAAGGGTCTCGCCGCTTCTCCGGGCGCTGCCTCCGGTCAGGTTGTCTTCTCCGCAGAAGATGCCAAGGCCTGGGTTGAAAAGGGCAAGAAAGTCATTCTCGTCCGTCTTGAAACCTCTCCGGAAGACATCGAAGGCATGCATGTTTCCGAAGGTATCCTCACCGTCCGCGGCGGTATGACAAGCCATGCGGCAGTCGTTGCCCGCGGCATGGGTGCATGCTGTGTATCCGGATGCGGAGAAATCAAGGTCAACGAAGCGAAGAAGACCTTCGAAGTCGGCGGAAAGACCTACAAGGAAGGCGATGTGATTTCGCTTGACGGTTCTACGGGTCTTGTCTATGACGGAGCTGTCCAGACCGAACCGGCTACCATCTCCGGCAACTTCAAGACATTCATGGACTGGGCGGATGCACGCCGCACGCTCATGATCCGCACCAATGCGGATACACCGACTGACGCCGCCCGTGCGGTTGAATTCGGTGCCGAGGGTGTCGGACTTGTCCGTACCGAACATATGTTCTTCAACAGCGCTGAGCGCATCAAGGCAATCCGCATGCTCTGCGTTGCCCAGGACGAAGCACAGAGACAGCAGGCGCTCGATCTGCTCGAGCCGATGCAGCAGGAAGACTTCGAGGGCATCTTCATTGCGATGGCCGGCCGTCCTGTTACCATCCGCCTGCTCGATCCGCCTCTGCATGAGTTCCTCCCGAAGACGCAGGCGGAAGCCAAGGATGTCGCCGATGCACTGGGCATCAAGGTTTCGGCAGTTGCCGCTGCGGCCGCTGCTCTCCATGAGTTCAACCCGATGATGGGTCACAGAGGCTGCCGTCTCGACGTTACCTATCCGGAAATCGGTATCATGCAGGCACGAGCGATCATCAAGGCTGCGATCAAGGTCAACAAGGCGCATCCGAGATGGAAGGTTGTTCCCGAAATCATGATCCCGCTCGTAGGCGAACCCAAGGAGCTGGAGTTTGTTGCCAAGGTTGTCAGAGAAACCGCTGACGAGACCATCAAGGCCGCCAAGGCAAAGCTTGACTACAAGGTCGGAACGATGATTGAAATTCCGCGTGCCGCACTGCTCGCGGGTGAACTGGCACAGACTGCCGAGTTCTTCAGCTTCGGTACCAACGACCTCACCCAGATGACATTCGGCTTCTCGCGTGATGACGCGGGCAAGTTCCTGGATGACTACTATGGCAAGCATATCTATGAGTCTGATCCGTTCGCTCATGTCGATCAGGAAGGTGTCGGCCAGCTGATTCAGATGGCCGCCGCTAACGGCCGCGCAACCCGTGAAGACATCCACCTCGGTGTCTGCGGCGAACACGGCGGTGATCCCGCTTCCATCGAGTTCTTCCAGAAGGTCGGACTTGACTATGTCAGCTGCTCGCCTTACCGTGTGCCGATTGCCCGTCTTGCGGCGGCTCAGGCTGCGATCAAGGCCGGCGTCCCTTTCAAGGAAGAGGCGAAGAAGGCTTCCGTCAGGAAGGCTGTAAAGACTGCTGCTGTCAAGAAGGCAGTGAAGAAAGAAGTCAAGAAGGCGGTGAAGAAGGAAGTCAAGAAGGCTGCCGTCAAGAAGGTTGCCGTCAAGAAGGTCGCTGCCAAGAAGACTGCCGTCAAGAAGGTTGCTGCCAAGAAGACTGCTAAGAAGAAAGCAGAAAAGGAATAAACACCAAACCTGATTCTGTCGCTGCAGCAGAGGAAGGCAAAACCGGAGGAATCTCACATAGCTGTAAAAAGCCGATCCGGCAAAACCGGAGGCGAAGACAGCTGCTGCGAAGAAACCTGCTGCCAGGAAGGTTGCTGAAAAAGCTGTGAAGACAGCTGCGGCTGCCAAAGCCGTCAAAACCGCAAAGACCGCTGCCGAGAAGAAGCCCGCCGCTAAGAAGGCTGAAGTCAAAGCTGCCAGAACTGCAGCGGCCGCGAAGGCGGTCAAAACGGTGAAGAAGGCTGCGGAGAAGAAAGAGGCTGCCGCTCTGAAAAAGCCCGCTGCTAAGAAGGCTGAAGTCAAAGCGGAAAACCCCACAGCGAAGAAAGCTGCCGCTGTTAAGAAAACTGCCGCCGGAAAGGCTCCGGCCAGAAAGGCGAAGTAATCGAATTGCCATAATCTTCAGGGATCGGGTCATTCCGATCCCTTTTAAGTGCGTCTGGGCACTTATTGACAGCATTCCGCAAGTGAGATATAAAAGAATCAATGTGATGAACGGGACATGAGTTCCATACGCGGAATCAGAGAGATGACCGGCCGGTGAAAGGTCATTGCACGCATTGGAATATTACCGCCCGGGAACAGTGCCGTAATGGGTTACCGTAGCTCCTGCGTTAAGGGAAAGAAAAGAGCTCATGATTTTCATGGGAAACAAGGTGGTACCGCGCAGATCCGGCGTCCTTCGTGTCTGGACGTTTTTTTGTTGAAAGGGAGTAGAGAACAATGATTAATTTTAAGGAAGTGGAATCGCTGAACACGCTGAATCACAGCTGTGCGCATCTCATGGCGCAGGCGGTCAAGCATCTGTATCCGCAGGCGAAGTTCTGGGTAGGGCCGGTTGTGGAAGAGGGCTTCTACTATGACATCGATCTTGGCGACGATGTGATCCGGGATGAGGATCTTGCCAGAATCGAAAAGGAGATGAAGAAATGCGCAAAGGACAACAAGCGCATTGTCAGAAAGGAGATCTCCCGCGATGAGGCGCTGGAGCAGTTTAAGGATGATCCCTACAAAGTGGATCTGATCGAGCGCATGGATCCGGGGACAAACATCTCCATGTACACCCAGGGAGATTTCACCGATCTCTGCCGCGGGCCGCATGTGGAAAGCACAAAGCTTCTGAAGAACTTCAAGCTCCTCAAGCACAGCGGTGCTTACTGGAAGGGCGATGAGAAGAACAAGGTCCTGCAGAGAATCTACGGCGTCTGCCTGCCGACGCCGGAGGAACTCGAAGCGCATCTCAAGGATCTCGAAGACGCAAAGATGAGAGACCACCGGAAACTCGGAAAGGATCTTTCCGTCTTCATGTTCTCCGAGACGATCGGTGCGGGTCTGCCGATGTGGCTGCCCAACGGCTTTACGATCCGCCGTATTCTCAGCGATTACATCATGGACAAGGAGCTCGCCCAGGGATATGTCCATGTCAAGACACCGGTTGTCGTCAATACCAAGCTGTACAAGATCTCCGGTCATCTTGCCCACTACAAGGATGACATGTTTCCGATCATGGAGCGGGACGGCGAACAGTTCTGCCTGCGCCCGATGAACTGCCCGGAACATATGATCATGTACCGCAGCACTCTGCACAGCTACCGGGATCTGCCGGTGCGCATTGCCGAGATCGCCGATGACTTCCGCTTTGAAGCCAGCGGTGCTCTGACCGGGATTGAGCGCAGCCGTGCATTTGTGCAGAACGATTCCCATATCTTCTGCCGTCCCGATCAGATCGCCGATGAAATCAAGAATGTCACGAAGCTGATCCTCGACGTGTATAACGATTTCCATTTTGAAAACTACAGCTTCCGTCTTTCCCTCAGAGATCCCGAGAATGCGGAGAAGTACTTCGGAAACGATGAACTCTGGCAGACCAGTGAAAAACAGCTTCGCGAGATTCTCACCGAGATGAATGTTCCGTTCTATGAGGCGATCGGTGAGGCGGCGTTCTACGGACCCAAGATCGATGTTCAGGTCCGCTCGGCGCTTGGTCATGATGTCACGCTTTCCACGATCCAGCTCGATTATCAGCTGCCGGAGCGCTTTGAGCTCGAATATGTGGACAACACCGGCTCCAAGGTGCGTCCCGTCGTCATTCACCGCGCGATTCTCGGAAGCCTCGACCGCTTCGTTGCCTTCCTGCTCGAAGAGACCAAAGGAAACCTGCCGCTGTGGCTTGCCGCAAAGCAGGCGGTGATCATTCCCGTCTCTCCTGAAGCGCACAGTTCCTATGCGAATGAAGTTCTGCTTGCGATGAAGAAGATCGGCATGCGCGCTTCTGTCGACAGCCGCAATGAAAAGCTCGGCTATCGTGTCAGAGAAGCACAGACTTCCAAGATCCCGGTCGAAGTCGTTGTCGGCGAAGGTGAGATGAAGGATCATTCGGTCACTGTACGCCGCTATGGATCGAAGGAGGAGACGAAGATGAGCCTCGATGCCTTCCTCGATGCCATGATCAGTGAGATCGAAAACCGCCTCTGATCCCCCGGACGAATTCGGAAGAAAGAATTCGGGAAAAATCAGACAGAAACAAAAGGTTTGACCGGAAGAGAAGGAAGCTGCCGTGCTCTTCCGGTTTTTATCTGAATCCTTTCTCTGCATAGGGAATGAAAGTATGGCAGGGCATGGATATCCTTCGGGATTTGGCCCTGTTTCTCATTTGATTTTCCCGGGCAGAAAAGGGGATGAATGCGGTTCCTCCTGCTAAGATAGGACGGAAAAGGAAACATGCATTATGAATACTTCTGAAAAAAAGCTCTCTCTTCTGCTGAAGATGATTGTTGTCATTTCCGGTTTGATCGGTATTATTATGAGTGCGTCCCTTGGCCAGGATTCCTTTATGGGCGGGACACATGTATTCATGTTCTTTACGATTCAGTCGAATATCGCGATCCTGCTGATTGCGGCATACGGGGCGGCTTTCATGCTGAGAAACAAACCGCTATCCAATCTCTTCTATCTGATCCAGTTCGTCGGCACGGTATCCATTACATTAACCGGAATGGTCTTCTGCTTTGTACTGGCGCCGACGCTTGGAAACTATGCCTGGGGCTTCAGCAATGTTCTGACCCATGTGGTTGTCCCGCTTGCGGCGGTGATCGACTTCTTCGTGAGCGGCATCGAAGGCAATGTGCAGCCAAAGAATGTATGGCTCGTGACTCTGCCGCCGCTTGCCTATGCATTGTATGCGGGCATCGGGTATATTGCAGGCTGGGAATTTCTCGAAGGGGTCAACTATCCGTACTTCTTTCTGAACTGGGGAAGTCCGGCCGGTGCCTTCGGTTTTACCGATACGCTTCCCTTTTTGGGATGCGTCTGGTGGATCCTTCTTCTGCTTCTCTTTCTGGTGCTGGTCGGAAGACTGTATCTCTTTCTTCTCGATCTTCGCCGCAAAAACAGAACTCCAGCCCCGGCTGAAGCGAGTCAGGCATAAGACAGCCATGATAAATCATGGCAGGGATGGAATTAACACGTATAACAGATGACAGGAATTCTTTTCCTGTAAGGAGCTGAATATCATGCGTGTACTGCTTAATATTCTCTGGATTATCTTCGGCGGATTTTTCAGTTGGATCATGTGGATTTTCTTCGGTCTTTTATGGTGCATCACGATCATCGGAATTCCGATCGGCGTGCAGTGCTTCAAGCTTGCCAACATTTCCCTGAATCCCTTCGGCAAGAAGATCGTCTATAATGACAACGACGGATTATCGTTTCTTCTCAATATCCTGTGGTTTGTTTTCGGCGGCCTCGAGATGGCACTGGGCAACTTCATCATCGGGCTGATTCTCTGCGTTACGATCATCGGGATTCCCTTCGGCAAGCAGTTCTTCAAGATCGCCCGGCTGGCGATGGAGCCGTTCGGCGCCGAGGTGGAGAGGGTTCACGTCTTCTGAGGCAAAGGATTTGACGGCCTGCGCGATTCTGTTATGATAGTACATGTCATCCAACCGCAATGATCTGTTCGGAGCGAGACGAAGACAAACCGTGGAATTGTTTTAATCGGTCTTCGTCGGATGGCAAAGGCCGTTTTTTATTGAAAGGATTTAACATGGAAAACAGACTTGCAGTCATTGCGATCGTCGTCGAAAACCTCGACAACACGGATGAACTGAACCGCATTCTTCATGAATACGGCTCCTGTATCATCGGCCGGATGGGAATTCCCTATCCCAAACGCAATCTTTCTCTGATCAGCGTCATGGTGGATGCGAGCACCGAAACGATTTCGGCGCTGACCGGAAAGCTCGGAAAGATTGAAGGGATTTCCGTCAAAGCCGCATATTCCAAAAACTGAAATGGGGGAAAAGAAATGAAAAAACGTATTGCATTGCTTCTGGCGGGCCTTCTGATGCTCGCCGGCTGCGGCACCGATACCGGTGCCGGAACCCCGGCCGCACCGAGTGCTGCGCCGGAGATCAAGGTTCCGGAAGAGGTGAAGGAAGGCGTACAGCAGCTTGAATCCACGGTCGAAACCGCACTTGCGGAAAGTGAGCTCAAAGACGCCCTGACGCTGAAATACCTCGCGCCCAACGGTGCTCCGGCACTGTCACTGATGCCGGTTGCCTCCCTTGGCGGGGATGTGACATTTGTCGACGGCGCTGATGCGCTGCAGGCGGCACTGGTCAATCCCAATCCCGAGTATGATGTGATCATCGCCCCGAGCAACCTCGGCCTCAAGCTTGCTTCTGCTGACAAAACGCAGTACCGCATGCTCGGCGTCGTGACCTGGGGTAATCTCTACATGGTGGGAAAAGACGGCATCACCGCCGATCCGGCAACCTGGTCCAAAGTCGCTTCCTTCGGCGAACAGTCGGTTACGGGTCTTGTCTTCAATAAGCTCTACGGCGACAAGATTCCTTCTGATGCGATCACCTGGTACAACAGCACTGCCGAAGCCGCTGCCGCACTCCTCTCCAATGAGGCAGACATCGCGATGCTGGCAGAGCCCAATGCCACCGCAACGATCGCCAAGGCGAAGGAGAGCGGTCTGGATCTCAAGGTCATCACCGACATTCAGGAAGCCTATGGAGAAGGCGGCTTCCCGCAGGCAGCACTGTTTGTCCGCAAGGACAAATATGAAGAGGGCAAAGAGAAGTTTGACGCCCTGATGAACGCGCTTGCGGAATATGGAAAGCACAATGTATCTCTGAGTGAAGCGGATCTTGCGGCGCTGATCAACGAAGCGGGCGGAGCCGAAAAATTCGGAATTCCTTCCGCCGAGATTGCCGCAAAGACCTGGAAGAAGATGAACATCAACCCGGACTTTGCAAAGGATCACATCGATCAGCTCAAGGAATACGGAACGCTCTTCGGCATCGAAGATATCAGCGGCGCCGTTCTTCAGTAATCCAAAGACTGCACATCAATGGGAAAGACAGGGCAGAACTGCTTTGTTTTTCCTTTTTTAATTCGTGAAATTATTGTCATACTTACTTTCGGAAGTGCTATAATCGGGAGGAGCAGATGAAAAAGGAACATATATTCAGTGTGGCAGTCCTTCTGGTTCTGTGGGCAATTGCCGCAGCTTCCGTCGGAAACGATATTCTGATTCCATATCCGATGGATACGATGAAGCGATTTGCAATGTTTTTTGTCAGCCCGTCTTTCTATGAGGCAGTCGGTTCCACCGTCCTCCGGGTTTTCCGGGGATTTATTCTGTCTCTGGGTCTGGCATTGATCACCTGTATCCTGGCTGAAAGGTCTGAAACCTTCCGTCATCTGTTTGCGCCGGTGCAGATCATCACCCGCACGATCCCCAATATCAGCTATATGATTCTGGCTCTCATCTGGCTGGGATCGGAAGGAGCGGTCAGTGCGGTCAGCTTCATGATTCTGTTTCCGGTATTCTACAACGCATTTTCCAGCTGTCTTGAGAACGAGGACCCCGTCCTTCGCGATGTGGATCTTCTGTATCCTGAGACTTTTGGCATGCGTTTGAAAACCAGGATAGTTCCCATGCTGGTACCGGAGATACTGAGAACCGGCAAAACGGCCGCGGGTCTTGGACTCAAGGTCGGAATCATGGCGGAAATTCTGGGACAGGTCAGAACCGGAATCGGCAGGTCCATGAATTTTGCAAGACTGAATCTCGATACTACGGGAATACTTGCGTGGACGCTGGTCATCATTCTGATCTCCGTTCTGTCAGATGGGATTTTTGACTGGTTATTAACAGAGAAGAGTAAGGAGGAGCAGTGATGGAGAGACTGAATCTAGATTCTCTGAGGACAATCGATTCGATTGTCGATCGTCATCGGGGGGAACCCGGCCCGGTGATTGTGATGCTGCACGACGTGCAGGATTCATTAGGGTATGTGCCGTTTGAAGCGATGGAGAAGATCGCCGCCGCAACCGGCACCAGCGTAGCCGACGTCTATGGCGTTGTCTGTTTTTATGCGCAGTTCACCACCAGCCCGAAAGGAAAGCATGTCATCAACATCTGCCTCGGCACCGCGTGTTACGTCAAGGGTGCTCAGGCGCTGATTGATGAGACCGTCACCCTGACCGGAGCTGAAATCAACAAAACCAGTGAAGACGGCATCTTCTCACTGGATGCGACAAGGTGTCTCGGTGCCTGCGGTCTTGCCCCGGTATGCATTATCGACGGAAAGGTATTCGGAAACTGCACCAAGGAGACGATTGTCGCCGAGATCAATAAGATCAGAGCAGCCGAGAAGATGGCATAACTTGGGAGTATTCAGGAGAACATTATGAAAAGTGTAGCGGAATTAAATGAGCTTCGCGAACATGCACTGAACTCAGTCGCTCTTCGTGAAGGAAGAGAGAAGCCGGTGGATTCTCCGGTGCGTCTTGACATTCTGACCTGCGGCGGTACCGGATGCAGCGCCAGCAGTTCCGAGAAGATCATCGAAAACCTCAGAGCCGAACTCGTCAAGCGCGGCATCGCCAGTGAGGTCAATCTCGTAAAGACCGGATGCTTCGGTCTTTGCCAGAAGGGACCCATCGTTGCCGTGTTCCCGGACAAGACGTATTACTGCCATGTCAAACCCGAGGATGCCGAGCGCATCGTCGAGGAACATGTGGTCAACGGCCGCGTGATCGAAGATCTGCAGATGTCGGATGAGGATCCCGAAACCCATGAGAAGATCCTTGACATCGATAAGATCAAGTTCTATGAGAAGCAGCAGCGCATCGCTCTGCGCAACTGCGGCAAGATCGGCCCGGAAGACATCAACGAATATATCGCGGTCGACGGCTATCAGGGACTTGCCAAGGCGCTGACCTCCATGACCCCGCAGGAAGTCATCGATGAGATGAAGGCAAGCGGCCTCAGAGGACGGGGCGGCGCGGGATTCCCGACCGGTACGAAATGGCAGTTTGAAAAGGATCAGCCCGGCGATGAGAAGTATGTCATCTGCAACGCCGACGAAGGCGATCCCGGTGCATTCATGGATCGTTCCATCCTGGAAGGCGATCCTCATGCGGTTCTTGAAGGAATGGCGATCATGGCCTATGCCGTCGGTGCGCATCAGGGATATATCTATATCCGTGCCGAGTATCCGATTGCCGTTCACCGTCTTAAGATTGCGCTGAAGCAGGCAAGGGAACTCGGACTGCTGGGCAAAAACATTTTCGGTACGGGATTTGACTTCGATATTGAAATCAGACTCGGTGCCGGTGCGTTTGTCTGCGGTGAGGAAACAGCGCTGATCGCCTCCATCGAAGGCGAGCGCGGCATGCCGAGACCGAAACCTCCGTTCCCGGCGGTGCATGGTGTCTGGGGCAAGCCCACCAGCATCAACAACGTCGAAACACTGGCCAACGTTGCCCAGATCATCAACAAGGGTGCCGCATGGTATTCCGCCATGGGTACCGAAAAGTCCAAGGGCACCAAGGTCTTCGCCCTCGGCGGAAAGATCCGCAATACGGGTCTTGTCGAAATTCCGATGGGTACCACCCTGCGCGAAATCATCTATGAGATCGGCGGCGGATGCCCCAACGGCAAAGCGTTCAAGGCCGTGCAGACCGGCGGTCCCAGCGGCGGATGCCTGACCGAAAAGGAACTCGATACCCCGATCGACTACGACAACCTGGTCGCGGCCGGCTCGATGATGGGCTCGGGCGGAATGATCGTCCTCGATGAGGACAACTGCATGGTTGACGTCGCCAAGTTCTACATGGAGTTCATCGCCGATGAATCCTGCGGAAAGTGCACCCCGTGCCGTGTCGGTACCAAGCGTCTTCTCGAAATGCTCACCAAGATCACCAAGGGTGAGGGAACCATGGAGATGCTCGACGAGATGGAACAGCTCTGCAAAGACATCAAGGATACTGCGCTCTGCGGACTGGGCCAGACGGCTCCGAACCCGATTCTTTCCACTCTGTCTCATTTCCGTGATGAATACGAGGCTCACATTCTGGAGAAGAGATGTCCGGCCGGTGTATGTAAGGATCTTCTGACTTACTCGATCGATCCCGACAAGTGCCGCAAGTGCTCGCTCTGCTCGAGAGGATGCCCGGTGAACGCGATCTCCGGTGTTGCCGGCAAGGAAGTATTCAAGATTGACGCCAGCAAGTGCATCAAGTGCGGAAGCTGTATGAACGCCTGCCGCTTCGGTGCGGTTGTGCGCCGTTAATGGAAAGGAAGGGAATGAGAGATGACTGCAGTACATCTTCGTATTAATAATGTCAATGTGACCGCAGAATCCGGAATGACCGTCCTGGAAGCTGCGCGTTCCGCCGGAATCAATATTCCGACATTGTGCTATCTCAAAGATATCAACCGTTCCGGCAACTGCCGTGTGTGCCTGGTCGAAGTGAAGAACGGCCGTACGCTGCTCTCCGCGTGCACCACACCGGTCAGTGAAGGAATGGAAGTATTCACCAACAGTGAAAGAGCGATGAGAGGACGCCGCAATACGCTTTCTCTCATCATGTCCAACCACAACAAGAACTGCCTCTCCTGCAAGCGCAATCAGAACTGCGAACTGCAGAAGCTGTGTGAAGATCACGGCATCCGTGACAACAAGTTCGAAGGCGAGCATACCGAGGCTTCCTATGATGATTTCAGCTACGGAATCGTCCGCGATACCTCCAAGTGCGTTCTCTGCGAGCGCTGTGTCGAAACCTGCCGCAAGGTACAGGGACTCGGTGTTCTCGGCCTCGAGAACCGCGGTTTCAAAACCATCGTCGCTCCTGTTTACAACAAGAGCTTCGCCGATGTCAACTGCATGCAGTGCGGACAGTGCGTCATCAACTGCCCGGTCGGTGCTTTGACCGAAAAGGAAAACATCACCGAGGTAGTGGCTGCGCTGAACAACCCGGACAAGGTCGTCATCGTTCAGACCGCTCCCGCGGTTCGTGCTTCTCTTGGCGAAGAGTTCGGAAATCCGATCGGAACAAGAGTCACCGGCAAGATGGTAGCGGCGCTGCACAGATGCGGGTTTGACCGTGTCTATGACACCAACTTCGGTGCCGACCTCACCATCATGGAAGAGGGCAACGAGCTTCTCGAGCGCATTAAGAACGGCGGCACTCTGCCGATGTTCACCAGCTGCTCGCCGGGATGGATCCGCTACATCGAATATGAATATCCGGAGCTTCTGCCGCATCTGTCCACTTCCAAGAGCCCGCACATGATGTTCGGTGCGATTGTGAAGACCTACTGGGCAAAGAAGCACAACGTGGATCCGAAGGACATCTATGTCGTTTCGATCATGCCGTGCATTGCCAAGAAATCCGAGATTCAGCGTCCGGAGAACAAGACCGGAAACTATGTCGATGTTGATGCGGTTCTGACCACAAGAGAGCTCGGACGTCTCATCAAGCTCTACGGCATTGAGTTCAATGAACTCCCGGATGAGGAATTCGATTCCGATCTGCTCGGTGACTACACCGGTGCGGCTGTCATCTTCGGTGCGACCGGAGGTGTCATGGAGGCTGCGCTCCGTGCTGTCAAACAGCAGCTGGAAGGCAAGAAGCTCGAACAGGTTGACTTCACCGCATGCCGCGGCATGGCCGGAGTCAAGGAAGCCGAAGTCGATCTTGCCGGCACTAAGATCTGGATTGCGATCACTTCCTCCATGAGTGCCGCAAAACCGCTGCTCGAAGAAGTAAAGGCCGGAACATCCAAGTACACCTTTATCGAAGTTATGGGCTGCCCGGGCGGATGCATCAACGGCGGCGGCCAGTCGATTATCCCGTCCAAAGTCAAGAACGGAAAGATCGGCTACGGCTACAAGGAACTCCGTATGAGTGCGCTGTATGATGAGGATAAGGCATGTGATCTGCGCGTCAGCTCCGACAACGTTCAGATCCAGCAGCTTTACAGGGATTTCCTCGAGAAACCCGGAAGTGAAATCGCGGAAGAGCTGCTTCATACCAGCTATTCTCCGAAAGAGAAGTTCCATATCTTTGACTGATGTTGTGAGAAAGGGGAATGCGGGAAACCGTGTTCTTCTTTTTTTCATGCATTCGTACCGGAAGGAAGCGCTTTCGATTATCATAGAAGATAAGAGTACGGCATGTCTGATGTTGTCTCTGCATGACGGGAGGGTTTTATGAAGACAATCATCCGCTGTGTGCTCTGTGGCCTGCTTGCATGCTTTGCGGCAGCCTGCTCAGCACCCAAAAAGAACACCGAACAACCGGAGCTTCATAAGGACAATATGAAGATCGCCTATCTTGTCACCCATCTCGGAGATAAATCCTACTGTGACAGCGGGGAAGCCGGGATGAACCGGCTCAGGGAAGAGGGATATGATGTGACCACCTATGAAATCGGTGAGGATCCTTCCGGATTCCGGGCAAATATCATGACAGCGATCGATCAGAACTGCAATCTGATCCTCGGCAATTCCAACTTTCTCGAAACCCTGGATGAGATCGCCAGAGAGCATCCCGAAGTGAGATTCGTACTGATTGATGTCAAGCGGGAACCCGAAGAGCTTCTCGATAATCAGGCGGCGGTGTTCTACGCCCAGAATGAGGGTTCCTATCTCATCGGTGTGCTCTCTGCCGCAATCACGGAAACCGGAACGGTTGCGATCGATGTCGGAAAGGATGTTCCGGTGATCGGGGACTTCGTCGCCGGGTTTGTCAACGGCGTTAAAGACTGGAATGCCGCAAACGGGACAGATGTCAAAGTGGTTTCCGGTACCGTCGGTTCCTGGAGTGATCCTTCTTCCATGAAAGCGATCTGCCTGGATCAGGCCAAGAACAGCCATGCGGATGTGTTCTACCAGGCAGCCGGAGGATCGGGGGACGGTCTGTTTGAGGCATGCGTGCAGACAGACTCCTGGGCAATCGGCGTCGACAGCGATCAGTACCAGGCATACATGGATGCAGGTCAGCCCCGCAAAGCGGAAGTGATCCTCACCAGCATGATCAAGGAAGTGGGAAACTCCCTGATCAATACCGTTTATGCGATCGATAATAAGGAAGATATCTGGAAGAAGACGAAGATCCTCGGCCTGGCGGAGGAATCCGTTGGCTATGTGGACAATGAGAACTATCAGAAACACGTTCCCGCAAAGGTCCGCAAGGCCCTGCTGGAATCCGCCGCCAATATCACCGCCAAGCGGATCAGCGTCAAGTCGTATTACGATTTCAAAGATCACAATGAATATCAGGAGTATCTGAAGTCCGCCCAATGAGGAGAAAAGAGATCGGAATTACAGAACATGCGGTTCTTTACGCAGTGCTTGCCAAAGCGCTCTTTCAGCATGCCGACAATGCGGAACACCTTCTGAAAGAGATCACGGAATCCTACGGGTACCGGCGCGGCAAAAGGATGAGAGCCAATGCGGAACGCCTTGGGCTTGGAAACGGCATCCCTGCCTATTTCCGCTGCGGAGAGTGGCGCGGCCTGCCCGATGAAAACCGCTCGGTTCTTATCCAGGGAGAACACCGGGCAGAATCCCTGGTGGAGGTTTGCGGGTGGTATGAGACGTGGAAGAAGTACGGACTTCCGGAATACGGGACCTGGTACTGCCGCTGGATCGACCGGGCGATTGTGCGGGGATTCTCGGAGCAGGTGATGCTTGCGATTCCGGAATCCAAAGGAAGAGGGGATGAGAACTGCCGGTTTGTGTTTACGGAAACGGATGAGGCAAAGAACCCCGGACCAGATGCGAAAGAAACGGCATCGATGATCCTGCCGTTTTCGTTTCACTGCAGAGAGTTATACTGTACTGCCGAAGAGATTCTCAGAAAGAGGATCTCAGATCAGGCTGAGCTCATCCTCAGCGCCGCAGAACAGGAATACCGGAAGATTACCGGGGAGGAAGATTTTTCCTTCCTGAACAGGGAAAGCGAAGGGATATGACCTTTGTCTCTGATGAATTTCCCTGCCGTCGAACGGCTTGCGGAAGGAAGGCGGAGCGGATATCATGAGGAAAAGGAAAATATGCAGTCTCTGCATCGGAAAAAGGATGAAAGCAATTCTGAAATTCATTGTGAACCTGACGGCGGTATGTCTTCTCTGTCCTCTGTTTTCCTGCGGAAGGCAGGCGGAGGCTGCCGTGCAGGCTTCTTCGGAAGTCCC